>JAGWUY010000047.1 GCA_028868255.1 Alphaproteobacteria bacterium
AGTCGGCGCAAAGTTTTGAAGGCAAAGCCGCGGTTGATCGAAACGAAGAAAGCAGATTTTCCACAGAGGCTTGAAGTTGCACAATTGGTCATAGCCGCCGCAAAGTCGAAGCCGCGTACAGCGCCGCCTGCTATTTCTGATTTTGATCGCAGAACAGCCCAGCGCTTGGGTCGTGGGTCAGTCGAGCCTGAGTCACGCATTGATTTGCACGGCGAAAATCTCGAAAGCGCCCGCTTTTCACTTTTGAATTTCATCGCCCGACAACGTTATAGCGGCACAAGATTGGTTTTGGTGATCACAGGCAAAGGTGCATCACCTTTTGCCCGCCACACCTTACATGGCCACAGCCATTTTCATACACCAGAGCGTGAAGGAAAATTGCGCCGGGAAGTGCCATTGTGGTTTCACGATGTCGAATTTCGCAATCACATTATTGGTTTTCAACCTGCCCATCCGCGTCATGGCGGCGGCGGGGCCTTCTATGTGAAACTGCGCCGCAAATCTGGGGAATGGGAATGACCCCCTTTGGGGCCAAGTTGCGTGAGCTGCGCCAGGCGCGAAGCTTGACCCTTGCTGAAATGGCCAAAGCTATCGGCGTATCCAGTGCCTATCTTTCTGCTTTAGAGCATGGCAAGCGAGGAAGGCCCTCGTGGCATCTGGTGCAGGCCATTATCGCCTATCTCAATATCATTTGGGACGAAGCCGAAGATTTAATCAAACTTTCCCGCGTTTCACATCCGCGCATTTCTATTGATACTGCGGGCCTTGAGCCGAGTGCCACGGAACTTGCCAATCAATTGGCCAAATCGATCAGCAAGCTGGATCAAGCCACCATTCAAAAAATGCTAGATTTGGTGAAAGCCAAATCCATATAAAGATATCTTTATATGGTTCTTGCGACCTAGTGCCTTTCATGCTAACGCCTGCACAATTGTGAGTGCCATTTAGCAGGAGATCCATCATGGCTGCATTTTCAGACTATATTGTAAAAGACATCAAGCTTGCCGATTGGGGCCGCAAGGAACTCGACATGGCCGAAATGGAAATGCCAGGTCTGATGTCCACACGCGCTGAATTTGCCGAGGCCCAACCTTTGAAGGGGGCTCGCATTTCAGGCTCGCTGCACATGACCATTCAGACCGCAGTGCTCATCGAAACTTTGAAGCATTTGGGCGCTGACATTCGCTGGGCGTCTTGCAACATATTCTCAACTCAAGATCATGCTGCTGCTGCCATAGCGGCTGCTGGCATCCCCGTTTTTGCCGTAAAAGGTGAAAGCCTGAAAGAATACTGGGAATACACGGCCAAGATTTTTGAATGGGCCGATGGCCAGCCTTCAAATATGATTCTTGATGATGGCGGCGATGCCACCCTGTATATTTTGCTCGGCGAAAAAGCCGAAAAGAACCCCGGCCTCATTGCCAAGCCTACCAGCGAAGAAGAAGAATGCCTGTACGCAGAAATCGCCAAGCGCATCAAAAATCAACCCGGCTGGTTTGCCAAACAACGCGCGGCCATCATCGGTGTCACCGAAGAAACTACCACAGGTGTTCACCGCCTCTATGAAATTCAGAAAAAGGGCGAACTGCCATTCCCTGCGATCAACGTCAACGACTCAGTCACCAAGTCGAAGTTCGATAACAAATATGGCTGCCGTGAATCACTGGTGGATGCGATTCGCCGCGGCACCGATGTAATGATGGCCGGCAAAATTGCGGTCGTTTGTGGTTACGGCGATGTGGGCAAGGGTTCTGCAGATTCACTGCGCGGTGCCGGCGCCCGTGTGATAGTAACTGAAGTCGATCCGATCTGCGCACTTCAGGCCGCCATGGATGGCTATGATGTGCAAACCTTGCAGGATGCTCTGCCCACCGCAGACATCTATGTAACCGCAACCGGCAACAAGGACGTGATCACGGTTGAAGACATGCGCCAGATGAAAGATATGGCCATTGTCTGCAACATCGGTCACTTCGACAATGAAATTGAAGTTGCACAGCTCAAGAACTTCAAATGGACCAATGTGAAGCCCCAGGTTGATATCGTGCAGTTCCCCAAGGGAAACCGTATCATTCTTCTATCGGAAGGCCGGTTGGTTAATCTGGGCAATGCCACGGGCCACCCCAGCTTCGTGATGTCGGCTTCTTTTACCAACCAGACTTTGGCGCAAATCGAACTGTTCGCCAACCGAAGCAATGGTAAATACAAGAACGAAGTTTATGTATTGCCAAAGCACTTGGATGAAAAAGTAGCCCGGCTCCATTTAAGCAAGTTGGGTGTCAAGCTCACCACGCTGAAGGCCGAACAAGCCAGCTATATTGGTGTGACACCGGAGGGGCCCTTCAAGAAAGAGACATATCGTTACTGAAACGATGCAAAAGTCAGAGCGTTAATCTATCCACAAAGTACAAAAATGCGCATAAATCGGCCTGGTTTGGGAACTTCGCGGATTCCCGAAGCAGGCCTTTTGCGTCTATATCTGCTGATCAGGGCAGGACGTGATTCGTGAGATCCGTATAATTGGCGAAAATGAGTGGGCAGGCGGAGCAAGACCAAAGACGCGGATGGCAGGTAACACAGCCAGCCACAGTCGTTTTTTTGGTGGCATCTACAGCCATAACGCAAGCTCAAGCCCAGGCTCAATCCATGGCCTATTTGCAAGAGGCATCTGGTTTGATGGGCAGTGTCATTGGTTTGGCACTTCTTGGCTTCGGCTTCATGAGCTTCCGCCACTATCGCAAACTCAAGCAAAGTGAAGAAAGTGTTCGTCGTCGCCTTGCTGAGGTCGAACGCCAATTGAATGAAGCCGAAGCTGCAATTGAGTCCGAACCCCAAATTATGATGTCTTGGCGGGGCCGTGATGACAAAGCAGAGCGCGCCATCGGTCGAATTCACGAATTGCAAGGCATTCCCTCTACTGCGCATGCGCTAGAGCAATTTGATCAATGGCTTGACGGTGATAGTGCCAGCCTCTTAGGTGGCGCATTGAGAGAATTAAAAACCATTGGTACAGGGTTTAACTTTGCCATCAAGACGTTGGAAGGGGATTTGTTGGAAGCAACTGGTCGCGCCGTAACTGGCCTTGCCACACTTCGCATTCGCCCCCTCGCCGGCGAGCGCCGTACCGCCAATGAAACTGTACATGACGCTCAGAAATTGGCAAAGCAAGTCGAAAGGCTGAGTGCTATTCTTGACGCAGCACCCTTTCCCATCTGGATCAAGGGGGCAGGAGACAAAACTGTCTGGGTCAATCAATCCTTTGTCAAAACTGCCGAAGTGAGGAACAGCGCCGAAGTGATCGCGCATAATACTCCCATAGCCAAGCTGGAATCGCCGCCGCGTGCTATGCCCGACGCACCGGATAATTGGTTGGGCCGTGCCCATGCAGTGCAAAACGGTCAAATGAAGGCCTATAACCTGTTCCAGACACGCCTTAGCATAGGTGACGTGGGCTATGCGATAGATGTCACACAACAAGAGCAGTTGGAAAAAGAGCTTGCACGCCATATTAACGCCCACGCCTCGACCCTAGATAAGCTGAACACCGCGATTGCTATTTTCGGGCCTGACCAGCGCCTTCGGTTTTTCAATCAGGCCTATGTGGCTCTGTGGGGGCTTGAAGAATCATGGCTGCAAACCCAGCCAAGTGATGGGGAGATTCTTGATAGATTGCGCGCAAGTCGCAACTTGCCAGAGGAGGCCAACTATCGTGAATGGCGTGCCAAACAACTGGCCGCCTATACCAATCTCGAACTGCGTGAAACTTATTGGTATTTGCCCGATGGTAGGTCATTGCGCGTCATCTGCGAGCAACACCCCTTTGGCGGGGTGACTTACCTCTATGAAAATCTAACCAAAGAATATCAGCTCGAAAGCCGTTACAACGAATTATTTGAAGTCCAGCGTGAAACTTTAGACAATCTTGCGGAAGCCGTAGCCTTGTCAGGTCCGGATGGTCGCTTGAAACTGTTTAATCCGGCCTTCATGCGCTTCTGGGCATTAGATAGTCAATTCTTGGCCGAAAAACCGCATGTCGAACAACTCGCTCAACTCGCAAGTCTAAGTTCAGATTCACGCATTGGCTGGCAAGACATAAAGTTTAGTGTTACCGGCATTGAATCAAACCGCAAAGGCCATGAGGGCCGCATGACGCAAGACGGCCGCATCCTGCGCTATCGCGCTGTACCGCTGCCAGATGGCAACGCGTTGATCACATTTTCTGATGTGTCTGACGCAGCAAAAGCCGAACAAGCACTGCGAGACCGAGCTGAAGCTCTTGAGGCCGCAGATCGCTTGAAAAACAGCATTCTTGCAAACGTGTCTTATGAAGTGAGAACTCCACTCACGAGCATTGTAGGATTTGCCGAAACATTGGAATATGGCATTGCCGGGCCATTGACGCCCAAGCAACGTGAATATGTCGTCGACATTCGCAAATCGTCCGAAGATCTCAAATTAATCATCGATGCCATAATTGATTTGTCGGCCATCGATGCAGGGCAAATGGAATTGCAGCTCACCCAAATAGACATTGCCAAGTTGCTGACGGCAGCAGCCGAAAAAATCTCGCCCATTTTGCAGAAGCGTAAACTACGTATCGAAATAGAAATCACAGAGGATGCGGATGTCATTATTGGCGATCATGACCGCTTGGAACAAACTCTGGTTCACCTCTTGTCCAACGCGGCAGGATTCTCGAGCGAAGGCAGTGTCATCCAAATGGGCGCAAGGCGACGCGGCGAGAACATACAGCTCTGGGTCGCTGACCATGGCCGTGGAATTGAACCTGAATTGCAGCGCAAAGTGTTTGATAGATTCCAGGCCAAACCGTCAGCAGGAGGTCACCGTGGTCCAGGCCTGGGGTTAGCTTTGGTCAAGAGCTTTACTGAATTGCATGGCGGCACGGTTTCACTTGTTTCAAAAATTGATCAGGGCACAACTGTTGTATGCACGCTTCCGGTCCAAGGGCCGAGCCGCAAAAACCGCAACTCCGCCAATATTGTCCGGTCAAATAGTGCAGCATGACGACTGTTTCTTCAC
This sequence comes from Alphaproteobacteria bacterium, assembly GCA_028868255.1. GTDB lineage: Bacteria > Pseudomonadota > Alphaproteobacteria > Rhizobiales > Aestuariivirgaceae > Aestuariivirga. The sequence continues at coordinate 5,041 of JAGWUY010000047.1, forward strand.
TTCATTTTCAAAACCAGATGGAAACAGAGGCCTTCGCAAAAACCTTGGCACTTTGGGCCAGACCAGGTCTTGTGATTGCCCTTGAGGGAGATTTGGGAGCAGGAAAATCGACCATGGCGCGCGCCCTTATTCGGGCGCTTGCCGGCGAGGCCACGGAGTTTGATATTCCAAGCCCCACATTTCCCATTATTCAAACTTATGACGTGACGCGCATTCCAGTGGCCCATGTCGATCTCTATCGCCTGTCATCAGCCGAAGAGATCGAAGGCATTGGTCTATCCGAAGTCATCTCGACGCATTTTACTATGATTGAATGGCCCGGCCTTGCTGAAAATTGTTTGCCGCTATCGACATTGCATATCAATCTGCAGGGTAGTGGCGAAAGTAGACAAGTACAACTCGCATTGGGTGGAGCTTGGATTCAAATTTTTACGCGCAACAAGTCCATCGAATACTTTATTGCAAATTCAAACTGGAAAGGTGCAAGCCGCGCTTTTTTTGAGGGCGATGCATCATCGCGGCGCTATGAGAAACTATCCAAGAATGGCGAGCATGTTTTGCTGATGGATATGCCACAACGGCCCGATGGGCCACCAGTGAAGTTTGGCAAGCCTTATAGCCAAATTGCACATCTGGCTGAGGGCATTCAGGCTGTTGTTTCCATCAACACTCATCTCAATCAGGATTTTGGATACAGTGCACCTGTCGTATTCCAAGCTGATATTCCAAGTGGTTTGGCCATGATGGAAGAATTGGGTAACAATGTCTATGGCAAGCTAATGTTGCAAGGCAAAGATATGACAGATCCTATGTTGGAAGCTGCTGCTCTGTTAGCAGATTTGGCGCAACGGGCTCCACTGTCGCGCCTCGAAAATTGGGGGGCAACATTCATCGTTCCTCCTTATGATGAACAAGCCCAACTCATTGAAGTGGGCCTGTTGCCTCAATGGTTCTGGCAACACCTTCACGGCACAGAAGCACCTGTGGATTTGGAAGGTTCATTTGAAGAGATTTGGAAAACACTGTTGCCCCTTGCAAGGCAAGCTACCCCCCAAATTGTTTTGCGCGATTTTCATTCGCCGAATCTGCTTTGGCTGCCGGAACGCCAAGGCATCAAGCGGGTGGGCCTGATTGACACGCAGGATGCGGTGATGGGGCACGCGGCTTATGATCTCGTTTCAATGATTCAGGATGCACGCGTAGACATTCCTGATGATCTCGCGTCCAGAACGTTTGCGCACTATATAGCGTTGCGCAGAGACAAAGGATTTTCGGAGACAGACTTCTGCACGGCCTATGCCATTTTAGGAGCACAGCGCGCCACAAAGATTCTTGGTATTTTCGCAAGGCTGAACAAGCGTGACGGTAAACCTGCCTACCTCAAACATATGCCACGCGTCTCACGCTATCTTGCCCAAAATTTGCAGCATCCTGAGTTGGCGCCTTTGAAGCATTGGTTTGAAGCTCATGTGCCAGAAGCGTTGACAATTGGGCGCGCATGAACTCCTCGAATCCAAATTTAGGGAAAGTGGCCATGGTGCTGGCGGCAGGGCTGGGCGTGCGCATGCGCCCGCTAACCAACACCACACCGAAACCTTTAATCAAGGTCGCTGGCAAACCCATAATCGCATATGGTTTTGAAAAATTGCGTGCGGCCCATGTCCAGAAAGCTGTGGTAAATGCGCATTATCTACCAGAACAAATCAGCGCTTGGTGCAAGACGGTAGATGAGCCAAAAACTCTAATTTCAGATGAGTCAGGTGTGATCTTGGAAACTGGCGGCGGCATCGCCAAGGCATTGCCTCTTTTGGGGGTTGCACCCTTTTTTGTGTTGAACAGTGATTGCTTTTGGGTCGATCGGGGTGCCCCAGCCCTGGAACGTTTGCGCAGTTCTTGGGACGACCAAAAAATGGATTGTCTGCTCTTACTCTGTAATCCAAAACACACCACGGGTTATGACGGTGATGGTGATTTTGTCATTGATGCCGATGGCCGATTGCAAAGGGCGCACACAGCGGCCATGGCATATATTGGCGCCTATCTTGTGCATCCACGCCTTTTTCAATCAGCCCCCGAGGGCCGATTCTCGATGAACGTCTTGTGGGACAAGGCCATTGCGAATGGCCGCCTGTTTGGCATTGCACATTTTGGTCATTGGCTGCATGTTGGCACGCCTGAAGCCATTTTGCAGGCAGAGCAAAAATTAAAAGAGATGTGACGATAGATTCCCGCCAGCCGCGTGTTTTTTCGATAGCACCGGGGGGTAATTTTTTGTCGGTACTGGCAGATTTGGTCTTGTCAGGTTTTCCATTGGGGCAGGAAGAAACAAAACCTCCACTTTCGCGCTGGACCATTTTGCTGCCCACGCGCCGCGCTTGCCAAGCGCTCGGCAAGATTTTTCTGGAAAAGTCAGAAAGAAAGGCCCTACTTCTCCCGCGCATCCAACCTATCGGTGATCTCGATGGTGATGATGGGCAACTGATGGATGAAATCAGCGACTTGCCTGAAGCCGTTTCAGAATCCGGCCAACTTTTCATTTTGATTAATTTGCTGCACCGTTGGGCCCGAGAAAATCCCTTGAATAAACTGGCGCAAGAAATCATCGCTTCGCCAGTTCAAACCTTGGCCTTGGCCACGAGCTTGGCAAAACTAGTAGAAGAATTTGAAACTGAAGAAGCTGATCTTGGTCGCTTGGGAGAAATTTATGAAGGCGAACTCTCTGAACATCGAGATGCAATCCTAAGTCTATTGTCAATCATCCGGTTTGAGCTGCCAAAACAATACTTGGATGAGGCGAAGATCGGCAAAGCGCAGCGCCGCAGCCTTGCCATCCGCACTGAAGCAAAAAGAATATCGCAAAGCGCATCATTCGGCCCCATAATTGCCGCTGGTTCAACTGGCACGATTGCAGCAACACGATCACTGCTTATCGCCATCAGCCAGCACCCCCAAGGCGCTATTATTCTACCTGGACTCGACCATGCAATGGAAGATGAGGCATGGGATCTCATCAAATCAGATCACCCGCAATTTGCGATGAAGACATTGCTTGAAGAATTTAAGGTCGCAAGAACCGAAGTAAAGTCTTTGAGCAAGGGGCGTGAGGGTCGCGTTTTTTTGGCTTCCGAAATTATGCGGCCAACAGCCTCAACAGACAAGTGGCGAGAAATACTGCGCAATTCAGCTGCTGGTGTAACAAAGGGGATGGCGGGAATTAGAATTATTGAAGCGCAAGATCGCCATATTGAAGCCAGGACCATTGCATTGATTTTGCGCGAAGCCATCGAGACACCACGGCAGACTGCGGCTTTGATGACGCCCGATCGTGATTTGGCCAAGCGCGTCAGTGTTGAACTGCGACGGTGGAACATCACCATTGATGACACCGCTGGCACAAAACTGATGAATTCGGGTTTGGCGCGCGCAGCACATCTTTTGATAGAGGCAGTACAAAGCGGTTTTACTCCAGCATCCGTCTTAGCACTTCTCCACCTGCCTTCCTGCGGTTTAGGTCTCGCGCCCGAGCGACGCATACGCGCAACCCAACATCTCGAATTGGCTGTGCTTCGAAACTATGACCCGGGCGTAGGTCTTGAGAATCTTGAGCGAGCGGTCGAAACTTGCCGTGTGGCCCAATTGCGCGGCCAACGCGCCCACCCTTTGGTTTCAGGCCTTGCCGATGCTGATTGGGAATCTGTGCAGTTGGTCATTGGCAAGTTGCGCCTTGCCATGGAACCTTTCAAAGCCAATACGCTCCACCCCTTTGCCGAGCAGTTGACTAGGTTCATGTCAATCTTAAGTGCCTTCAGCGAAGCAGCAGACGAGAGAACCGATAACGACGAAGCATTCCTTAAAATAATGGGGGAAATGAGTGCCGACGCGCACCACCTGGCTCCGTGTTCAGCTTCTGATGCCGTGGTGTTGATCCTTGGCCGCTTGCGCATGGCAACGGTTCAAGGTGATGCATCGCCCCATCCTCGCCTTGCAATTTATGGTCTGCTTGAAGCACGAATGATGCCGGTTGACATCTTAGTGATGGGGGGTCTGAATGAAACCAAATGGCCAGCCCAGTCTGATCCAGGCCCATGGTTGAACCGCACCATGCGCGACAGTTTCGGGCTGCAACAGCCTGAGCGTTCGATCGGGCTTTCTGCGCATGACTTTACGCAAGGATTGGGTGCAAAGAGCGTCTATCTCACCTATGCTAAGCGTATAGAAACAGCACCAGTGGTGCCATCCCGCTGGATCTTGCGCTTGCAGGCCGTCCTGCAAACAGCGGGACTTGAGCCGGAAACCTATTGGGATCAGACCTGGATCACACTTGCTAGCCAGCTCGATGCGGCAGAGACCTTGCGACCGGTGTGCAAGCCAAGGCCGATGCCTCATGTCAGTGCAAGGCCACGACGAATCAGCGTGACTGAAGTTGAAAAATTGATCCGCGATCCTTATGCCGTTTATGCAAGGCGCATCTTGCGGCTTGAACCATTGCCGGCACTAGCAAGACCCATTGATGCGGCGTTGCGGGGCACTTTGTTTCATGCTGTCGTCAACAGGTGGAACAAAGAACAGATTGAAAATAAAAAAGCGTTTGGGCTTGATGCTTTGTTGAAGGCAGGTGAAACCGAATTTGCGTCCTTCATGAATCTGGAAGATGTTGCCGCATTTTGGTGGCCTAGCTTTGTCCGAATAGCCGAATGGCTGGTCACTGCTGAAGCTGAGCTGCAAGAAAATTTGCGTCGCACAGTCACCGAAACGTCAGGCGAATTACATTTTGATATTGCGGGAGAAGATTACCTTCTACACGGTCGTGCAGACCGCATTGATGTGCTGGACAACGGCACGGCACGGATCATTGATTATAAGACCGGAAAACCTCCGACATCTCGGCAAGTGACCAATGGTCTTAGCCCCCAGCTTCCATTGGAAGCCGCAATACTGTTGCACGGAAAATTTGAAGGGCTGGGCCAGCACCAAACACAGTCACTGGACTATGTTCATATTGGCGGCAGCACAAAATATGGGGCGATTGAGACCATTGAGCCCACAGACGGTTCTGCCATCGGCGAATTAATCGAGCGACAATTGGCAGGTCTCAAGACTTTGTTGACCAGTTACATGAGAACTAGCCAACCCTATTTGCCGCGTATTGCCATCGAAAAAGAAGAAGACCAGAACGAATATGATCATTTGTCGCGCTTCCGCGAGTGGATGTTAGCGGGTGATGCAAAATGACCAAGCCTTTGACTCCCACGCTGGATCAAAGCAGGGCTGTTGATCCGCGTCATTCAGTCTGGGTCACCGCCAATGCTGGCTCCGGCAAGACCCATGTTTTGGTAGAGCGTGTCATCAGGTTGCTTTTGGAAGGAGCAGAGCCATCGGCAATTCTATGCATCACTTTCACCAAGGCAGCCGCCGCCGAAATGTCGTCGCGTCTCTATGAACGTCTCGCCAGTTGGGTGTCTTGCACTGACCAAGAGCTAGACCAAGCACTCGTCGCCTGCGGCATAAGCATGGGTGATGCTGTGCTGCGTATTCGCGCACGCCGCCTATTTACACTTGTTCTGGAAACACCAGGTGGTCTGAAAATTCAGACAATTCACGCCTTGTGTGAGCGACTTCTCCAACTCTTTCCAGTAGAAGCCGGCATAGCGCCGGGCTTTCGCGTATTGGACGACAGGCAAACAGAGGCCTTGCGAAAAGAGACTCAATCTCTCATTTTGGCTGATGCTAGGCGGAATGGAGGGCCTGTGCTCACTGCCGCTTTGGCTCATGTTACTGCACAAGGCAATCGCGTTGATTTTGACAACCTTGTGTCTTCAGTCTTGTCGACTCCACAAAATCTAAAAGCCCTTCTGGCCAGCAAAATTACATCAGAAGATCTCTCACTCTTGTTGAAAGATGCGATGAACATCGCATTGGGCGACACGTCTCAAACACTAGCAGAAAAATTGAATGTGATTGATGAAGCAGCCTATCGTCACCATGCCCAAGTGCTAGCGCAAAAAGCGCCCTTTCGCAAACATGACGCAGCAAGCTTGATGACGAAAGTGGTCTCTGAAACTGAAAGAAGTGCCACTCTTAAATCAATCTTCTTCAAGAAAACAAAAGAGCTTGAAGCGCGCAAGTCATTGATGAGCGCGGAATTGCAGAAAAATTTTCCAACGACAAAGGAGTTCCTAGAGCAAGAATGTGCGCGCATCACGCTCTTAATCCAAGAGAGTGATGTCTTGAAACGTATCGAGGCCACAACGTCACTTTTTACAGTCGCTGCCGAAGTCTCAAAAACTATCGAGACAAAAAAACGTAAGCTTGGCGTTTATGATTTTGATGACTTGATTGCATGCACGGCAAATCTACTCAATCAGTCGCAGGCCGCCCAGTGGATTCTCTACAAACTGGATTCGGGTCTTAGTCATATTCTATTGGATGAGGCGCAAGATACTAGCCCCGCGCAATGGAAGATCATCCAGGCCTTGGCGGAAGAGTTTTTCGCTGGGGCTGGGCGTCCAATGAATTTTGAGCGCACTGTTTTTGTGGTGGGGGATCGTAAACAGTCTATTTATTCCTTTCAGGGCGCTGACGCAGCGTCTTTTGCCTTGGCGCGCCAAAGATTTGTTGATTTTATCAGCGCACAAGGCAAAGCCACTGCAGAGATTGAGTTGACTATTTCCTATCGCAGTACACAGGCTGTCTTGGAGGCTGTCAATAAAGTGTTTCCAGCGAAGCTGCCGATGCGGCTGGGTTTTGAGCAGCAAGATCTAACCGGACAGGATCACACGACGAACCGCCATGGTGCGTATGGTCGCGCAGAAGTTTGGCCATTAATTGGTTCTTTGGATGAGACTGAACAGGCAAATCATTGGTTGGCCCCACTTGACAGGGAGCCTTCTCAATCAGGCAAGCGCAGGCTAAGCCGCCTCATTGCTGAGACAATCAAAACGTGGATTGGACAGCGAAAACTTATATCACAAGACCGCGTGATAGTGCCGGGCGATATCATGATTTTGCTTCAGTCTCGTGGAACTTTGTTCTCGATGTTAATTGCTGAGTTGCGCAAAGCAGGTGTACCTGTTGCCGGGGCTGATCGTCTAAAGTTGCAGCAAAGCTTGGCGGTACAAGATTTGATGGCGCTGGCACAGTGGGCCCTTTTGCCGGATGATGACTATAGCCTCGCTTGTGCTTTAAAGTCGCCCTGTGTGCCAGAGCCTTTGGACGATGCGCAGCTTTTTTCTTTGTCACATGATCGGGGTAAAGTGGGTTTGTGGCGAAGGGTCCAGCAAGAAAGCGTTCATAATGCAAACTGGTTAGTTGATCTTTTGAATGCAGCCAAGCAGCAAGGTCCCTTTGCCTTTTTTTCTAAAATTCTCACTCATCATCGCAAGGCCATGCTGCAACGCCTCGGCCCTGAGGCTGGGGAT
>JAGWUY010000048.1 GCA_028868255.1 Alphaproteobacteria bacterium
TCTGACCTTTCTTTGCCTGTTCCTGCTGCGCAATTTTAAGCTCTACTATTTTTCTGCCATGGTTCACGGCGTGGCGACCATTACCAAATCCTGGGCCAGTCTGGTGTTCGCCGGTGGCCTGGCTTACTTGATTGCGCCCTCTATCAATCTGACACTCGACAAGGGCTGGCTGACAGCCTGGGCCGTTCTGGCAGCAATTCACCTTTTGATCACGCGCTGTGCCGTGTTGATTTTGGCGGCGCCAAGAATTCGCCAAGGCCATGCGCGACAACGCATCGCCATTGTAGGTGGTGGCAAGGCTGCGGAAGATGCCATAGCCACATTGGAAAACTCCAAGGACATCTATGTGGAGATTGTCGGGCTGTTTGATGATCGTTTTGACAAGCGCAGCCCAGAATCCGTGCGCAAGCACAAGAAGATTGGAAAGATTGCTGATTTGGCAGATTATGCCCGCACCAGCCGGGTTGATCTGATCATTGTTGCCATTCCTCTGTCCGCCGAACAGCGCCTGTTGCAAATTCTGAAACGTCTGTGGGAATTGCCGGTGGATATTCGTGTGAGCGGCCAAGCCGCAGCACTCAAACTTTCACCCCGGGCCTATACCTATATTGGTGATCTGCCTTTGCTGTCCTTGTTCGATCGCCCGCTCAGCGGCTGGGATCAATTCTTGAAAGACACGATGGACCGCGCCATCGCGCTGTTCGCCATCATCCTGCTTTCACCTGTCATGCTGGTCGTGGCTTTGGCTGTGCTCCTTGAAAGCAAAGGCCCGATCATTTTCCGGCAAAAGCGTTTCGGCTTCAACAATGAACTCGTACAGGTTTTCAAATTCCGTTCGATGTACACGGATATGTCGGATGCCACCGCCACAAAGCTGGTAACCAAGGGAGACCCCCGCGTCACCAAAGTGGGCCGCATCATCCGCAAAACATCTTTGGATGAGCTGCCGCAGCTGTTCAACGTGTTGCAGGGCCAACTTTCGCTCGTTGGCCCGCGCCCCCACGCCACCCAGGCCAAGGCCGCAGGCACGCTTTATGATGAAGTGGTGGATGGCTATTTCGCCCGCCACAAGGTAAAGCCAGGGATCACGGGTTGGGCGCAAATCAACGGCTGGCGCGGCGAAACTGATACGCTTGAAAAGCTGGAACAGCGGGTGAAGCATGATCTGGATTATATTGATCGCTGGTCACTGGGCCTTGATCTTTATATCTTGGCCAAAACGCCGCTGGCCTTGTTGAAGAGTGAAAACGCCTACTAAAGCGTTTTGATGTTTCACGGAAACATCAAAATCGGCAATTCCCAAAAGACGATCACCTTAGCAGCCCTAAACCAGAAGTTTTCCCCAGCCAAACAAGCTGATTGTGCTTTGTTTAATTGTTGTTAAGCTAACCGCACTGCCGAGGGGTAGTAAGAATCACATCTAAGATTTGGGAGGCACTCTTAATATGGAACAACTTTTACCAATTATTCTGCAACTCGTTGCTGGTGCGGTCGGCGGTAATGTCGGCGGTGCAGCGCTAAAAGACTCCAGCCTTGGCGGCCTGGGCAACACTATCGCTGGTGCCGTGGGTGGCTTGGGCGGCGGTTCCGTTCTCGGCCCACTGATCGGCATGGCAGCAACTGCTGCTGCTGGCGGCGGTGGCATCAACATCGGCAACATCGCAGCCAGCGGTGTTGGTGGTTTGCTGCTTCAAGTAATCGCAGGTTTCATCAAGGGCCAAATGAACAAAGCCTAATCAGCAGCTTGCATCAGTTTTAAAGGGCATCCCTTGGGGATGCCCTTTTTCATTGCTCTTGTGTGAAGTCATTGCGCCACGCCGCAGAAACGGCAATTATGTTTCAAAGGTCTAAGTTTTGACGGGTGGCAGGCAATGCACGAGATATTGGAAAAGTTGGATGCGCGGCGCGCTGAGGCCCATTTGGGCGGCGGCCAGCAGCGCATTGATGCCCAACACGCCAAAGGAAAACTAACAGCACGAGAGCGCATCGATGTGCTTCTCGATGAAGGCTCGTTTGAAGAATTTGATGTTTTCGTCACGCATCGCTCCACCGAATTCGGCATGGAAAAACAAAAGATCGCGGGTGATGGTGTGGTCACCGGCTGGGGCACCATCAATGGCCGCATGACTTACGTGTTCGCGCAGGATTTTACCGTGCTCGGCGGCTCCCTATCTGAAACCCATGCACGCAAAATTTGCAAAATTATGGATCTGGCCGTCAAGTCTGGTGCGCCTGTGATCGGCCTGAACGACTCAGGTGGCGCGCGCATTCAGGAAGGGGTGGATTCGTTGGCAGGATATGCTGAAGTGTTCCGCCGCAATGTGGAAGCTTCAGGCGTCATTCCGCAAATTTCGGTGATCATGGGGCCCTGCGCGGGCGGGGCGGTTTATTCTCCCGCCATGACGGATTTCATCTTCATGGTGCGCGATTCATCCTACATGTTTGTCACAGGTCCGGACGTTGTGAAAACCGTGACCAATGAAATCGTGACGGCAGAGGAGCTGGGCGGGGCATCAACCCACACCCAAAAATCATCCGTGGCCGATGGCGCCTATGAGAATGATATTGAAACCTTGGAGCAGGTGCGGCGGCTGATTGATTTTCTGCCGCTCAACAATGCAGGCGCAAACCCCTCGCGGCCCTTCTATGATGACCCCGAACGCCTTGAATACCGCCTCGATACCTTGATCCCCGACAGCCCCACCAAGCCCTATGACATGAAAGAGTTGGTGCTGGCACTTGCGGATGAGGGTGATTTCTTTGAGCTGCAAGAGGCCTATGCCCGCAACATCATCACCGGCTTTATTCGCATTGAGGGCCAATCCATTGGCGTGGTGGCCAACCAGCCGCAGATGCTTGCCGGGGTGCTGGATATTGACTCATCGCGCAAGGCGGCACGCTTTGTGCGCTTTTGTGATGCCTTTAATATCCCGATTTTGACCTTGGTGGATGTGCCGGGTTTTTTGCCGGGCACGGCGCAGGAATATGGCGGGGTGATCAAACATGGTGCCAAGCTGCTATTCGCCTATGCCCAGGCCACAGTGCCCATGGTCACACTGATTACACGCAAGGCCTATGGCGGGGCTTATGATGTGATGGCTTCAAAACATATTGGAGCAGATGTGAATTATGCCTGGCCTACTGCGGAAATTGCGGTGATGGGGGCCAAGGGTGCAACAGAAATTATCTATCGCAGTGAGTTGGGCGACAGGGCAAAAATCGCCGCACGCACCAAAGATTATGAGGCGCGTTTCGCGAACCCCTTCGTGGCAGCAGAGCGCGGTTTTATCGATGACGTAATAATGCCCCACACGTCAAGAAAACGCATCGCCCGCGCCTTCGCCAGCTTGCGCTACAAGAAAATCCAACCCCTGCCAAAAAAACACGACACGATGCCGCTATGAGTTTTTGCAATTCACGACAGCCAATGCTTCGAGGGCGCTGCGCGCCACCTCAGCATGAGGGAAATTTTTCGATCCTCACCCTGAGGTGCATCGCAGAGCGATGCCTCGAAAGGTGCCCAAGAGGTGTTCATGTTTAAGAAAATCCTCATTGCCAACCGGGGCGAGATTGCCTGCCGCGTTATCAAATCAGCCCGCAAGATGGGCATTAAAACAGTGGCTGTCTATTCAGATGCGGACCGTGATGCGCTGCATGTGAAGATGGCGGATGAGGCGGTGCATATCGGCCCAGCACCATCAAATCAGTCCTATCTGGTGATTGAAAATATCATCGCCGCCGCCCAGAAAACCGGCGCTGAAGCCATTCATCCCGGCTATGGCTTCTTGTCAGAAAAAGCTGCCTTCGCGAAAGCCTGTGAGGACAATGCCATTGCCTTCATCGGCCCGCCGCCCAAAGCGATTGAGGCCATGGGCGATAAAATCACTTCCAAAAAACTAGCCAAAGAAGCGGGCGTTTCCACAGTGCCCGGCTACATGGGCCTCATCGACGATGAAGATCATGCCGCAAAAATTGCGGGCGAAATTGGCTATCCGGTGATGATCAAGGCCAGCGCGGGCGGCGGCGGCAAGGGCATGCGCATTGCCTGGAATGATGCCGAAGCGCGCGAAGGCTTTGCTCTGTCGCGCTCAGAAGCCAAATCCTCTTTCGGGGATGACCGCATCTTCATCGAAAAATTTGTCACCCAGCCCCGCCATATTGAAATTCAGGTGCTGGGCGATGCCCATGGCAACATGGTTTATCTGGGCGAGCGTGAATGTTCGATCCAGCGCCGCAACCAAAAAGTGGTGGAAGAAGCACCATCGCCGTTCCTCGATGATGCCACGCGCAAAGCCATGGGTGAGCAAGCCGTGGCGCTCGCCAAAGCGGTGGGTTACACATCGGCAGGCACTGTCGAATTCATCGTTGATGGCAATCGCAATTTCTATTTCCTGGAAATGAACACGCGGCTGCAGGTGGAACACCCGGTGACGGAGCTGATCACCGGTATCGACATTGTGGAAACAATGATCCGCGTGGCGGCGGGCGAAAAGCTGGGCCTCGCGCAATCTGACATCACGCTCAATGGCTGGGCGATAGAATCGCGCCTCTATGCGGAAGATCCTTACCGCAATTTTCTGCCCTCCATTGGCCGCCTCACACGTTATCGCCCACCGCAGGAAAACGAAGGCTTGCGCAATGACACCGGCGTTTATGAAGGTGCCGAAATTTCGCTGTTTTATGATCCCATGATCGCCAAACTCTGCACATGGGCACCCACGCGCGAAAAGGCGATTGAGGCGATGAGCAAAGCGCTGGATTCATTTGAGGTGGAAGGCGTGGGTCATAATTTGCCATTCCTCTCAGCTGTGATGGGCAATGCCAAATTCAAATCTGGCACTATCACCACCGCTTTCATTGCCGAAGAATTTCCGGATGGCTTCCACGGCGTGATCGCTGATGCGCAATCAATCGAAGATATGTGCCTTGCCGCCACACTGTTTCATGTGCGGGCCGAACAGCGCGCTGCGCAGATCAGCGGCACCATGGAAAACCACAAGCGCGTGATCGGCCAACATTGGGTGGCAAGTTGCGCTGGCGCATCACACACCATGCAATGGGCGGTTGACAATGGCGGCCTCAGCATCAGCGTGGATGGCGCAAAGCCAGTTCACGTGATGAGTGATTGGATGCCGGGCAAGTCACTGGCACACGTCTCTCTTGGCGCACGCCAAATCACTATAATGGTGTCCGCCACCACCAAGGGCTACCGCCTGCGCTATCAAGGCCGCGATCAGCACGTGCTGGTGCGCAGCCCCCGCGCGGCAGAACTGACCAAGCACATGCCCGTGAAAATCCCGAAGGACATGTCAAACCTCTTGCTGTGCCCCATGCCCGGCGTGTTGCGGCGCTTGCATGTGAGGGTAGGGGATATGGTAGAAGCAGGCCAGCCCCTGGCCATGATCGAAGCCATGAAGATGGAAAATATTTTGCGCTCCGAACGCCGTGCCAAAGTGCTGCGTGTTCCAGTTTCAGAAGGTGTGAGCCTGAGCGTGGATGAACTGATCATGGAGTTTGAAAAACCATGAGCAAAAAAACACCTGCCGATTGGGAAAAACTGGCGACCAAGGAGGCTAAGGTCGATGCCGCAACACTGAATTGGCAAACGCCTGAAGGCATCACCGTAAAGCCACTCTACACCAGCGCCGATACACAAAGCCTTGATGAAAGTCTGCCAGGCTTTGCGCCCTTCACACGCGGCCCGCGCGCCACCATGTATGCGGGCAGGCCCTGGACCATCCGCCAATATGCCGGCTTTTCAACAGCAGAAGAATCCAACGCCTTTTTCCGTCGCGGCTTGGCGGCAGGGCAAAAGGGTCTTTCCGTTGCCTTCGATCTCGCCACCCATCGCGGCTATGACTCGGACCACTCGCGCGTGGTGGGCGATGTGGGCAAGGCCGGTGTGGCGATTGACTCCGTCGAGGATATGAAAATCCTGTTCGATGGCATTCCACTGAAAGATATGTCTGTGTCCATGACCATGAATGGCGCGGTGATCCCCATCCTCGCCAGCTTCATCGTGGCGGGGCAGGAGCAGGGCTGCACCGCGGCAGACCTTTCCGGCACCATTCAGAATGACATTCTCAAAGAATTCATGGTGCGCAATACCTATATCTATCCGCCTGAACCCTCCATGCGCATTGTGGCAGACATCATTGCCTACACTGCAAAGGAAATGCCGAAATTCAATTCCATCTCCATCTCCGGTTATCATATGCAGGAGGCGGGCGCGACCTTGGTGCAGGAGCTGGCTTTCACACTGGCAGATGGCCGCGAATATGTGCGCGCCGCCATCGCCAAAGGCCTAGATGTTGATGAGTTTGCAGGACGGCTGTCATTTTTCTTTGCCATCGGCATGAACTTTTTTATGGAGGCCGCAAAGCTGCGCGCCGCGCGAGGCCTGTGGTCGCGCATCATGGGCGAGTTCAATCCGAAGAAGACGGAGTCTCTCATCCTGCGCACCCATTGCCAAACCTCTGGTGTTTCGCTGCAAGAGCAAGACCCCTACAACAACATTGTACGCACCGCTTTTGAGGCCATGTCTGCTGTGTTGGGCGGCACGCAAAGCCTGCACACCAATTCCTTCGATGAAGCCATCGCGCTGCCGTCTGAGTTTTCAGCACGCATCGCCCGTAACACGCAATTGATCTTGCAACATGAAACCGGTGTCACCCATGTGGTCGATCCTTTGGCCGGTTCATATTATGTTGAAAGCCTGACGCAACAACTCTCCGATGCCGCATGGAGCTTGATGGAAAAAGTAGAAGCCGTGGGCGGAATGACCCAGGCTGTTGCCACCGGCTGGCCCAAACAGCAAATTGAAGAGGCCGCCACGCGCAAACAAGCCGCCATTGATCAAGGCCATGCCGTGATTGTGGGCGTCAACAAATATCGCCTCGAAGAAGAGGCCGACATCACCACCCGCGAGATTGATAACAAGGCCGTGCGCATGGCGCAGATTGAACGCTTGGAGCGTGTGAAGCGCAATCGCAACCCGGAGCAAGTTGAAAAAACCCTGGCCACCTTGAAGCGCGCAGCCCAAAGCAAAACCGAAAATATTTTGGCCGCTGCTGTTGAGGCCGCGCGTGCGCGTGCCACAGTGGGCGAAATGTCGGACGCGCTGCGCGATGTGTTTGGCGATCACAGCGCCACACCGCACGTGGTGCAACATGTGCATGGTGGTCTTTACAAGGATGATGCCGAATACCAAATCCTGCAAAAGCGCTTCAACAATTTTTCCAGCACCAAATCTAAACCGCGCATCATGGTGGCCAAGCTGGGGCAGGATGGGCATGACCGCGGTGCAAAAGTTATCGCTGCGGCCTTTGGCGATCTGGGTTTTGATGTGCTGGCCGGGCCCCTGTTTCAAACACCGCCGGAAGCAGCTGAAATGGCCATAGCCCACAACGTGCAGGTGATCGGTGTGTCATCGCTTGCGGCAGGACATAAAACGTTGCTACCGGAATTGATAGCGGCCCTGAAGGCAAAACGCCGTGGTGACATTTTTGTGGTCTGTGGTGGCGTCATTCCGCGTGGTGATTATGAAACATTGAGCAACGCAGGTGTGGCCGCGATTTTCGGCCCCGGCACCAATGTGCTGGATGCCATGCGCTCAATCCTTGATCTGTTGGAAGGGCATCGCCGCAACGCTTAGGTTTTGCCTTTGGTGTTGGTCAATGTTTCGTCACGGTCGGCTTCAAACACACGCGCAATCTCGGCACGGGATTCGCGTGCCAGATCGACCAACGCTGTTTCATTTCCGCGAAATGCAACAGATTTTTCCAGAAATGCGCGGTCCAGTGCCGCAAATTTTGTCATCACAGATTGAGCCTTGGTTGGGCTTTGCCCCAGTTCGATGAGGGCGTCTCTGGCGAGATACATGGAAGAGCCAAATAGTTCGCGGTAAACATACTTTACACCCATCTTCATCAAGTCTGCCGCATGCACGCGGTCATAGGCCCGCGCGAATAGCTTCAAGTGCGGAAATTCATGTTGTGCAATTTTCACAAGTTCCAAAACCTTGTCGCGGTCGTCAATCGCGATGACCAAAATTTTGGCCTCGCGTGCGCCCGCGGCTTCCAGTAAATCGGTGCGCAGTGCATCACCATAGAACACTTTAAACCCAAACTTGCGCAAGGCATCGACTTGTGAGGAGTCATGATCAAGCAAGGTCAGGCGCAGGCCTTGCGCTCCCAAAACGCGGCCTATGGTCATGCCGAAGCGGCCATGCCCGGCGATGATGGCATCAACACCATCATGGGTGATCACATCGGCTTCGCGGGCCTCTTCGGCTTTACCCAACCACGGTTGCACAATTCGGTCATCAAGTATCATCAACAACGGGGCCGCCGCCATTGAAAGAACAATGACCGCCGTAATCGCTGCGCCAAGCGTCGCCGAAATCAGCCCAAGTCCCACCACAACCCCCACCAGCACAAAGCCAAACTCACTGGCCTGCGACAGTGCAGCACTGAAGCGTGTGGATTGCGCCCAATCCATGCGGAACACCCGCGCCAAAACAATTTGCGCAACATATTTAAGTGCGATGAACGCCACAAGCGCCGCCACCAGTTTAAAGGGTTCAGCAGCGATCACTTTGAAATCAACTCCAGACCCAACAGCGATGAAGAAAATGGCCAGCAGAAGGCCTTTGAAAGGCTGCAAATCCATTTCCAACTCATGGCGGTATTCACTGTCGGCTAGCACTACACCTGCCAAAAATGTGCCCAGCGCCGCTGATAGGCCCACCATGCCCATGATCAACGTGATGACAATGACAAGCAGCAATGCCGTGGCCACAAAAATTTCGCGAGCACCTGTATCTGCCACCATGCGAAAAAGGGGGCGTGTGAGAAACCGTCCACCGAGCGTGATGGCGGCAACCGCCACCAGGATCGCGATGGCCTGCAACCATGTGGGCCACGCAGCAATGAGCGATGAGGTTTCAGCCGAAGCAGAAATTGGCGCAATGGCCAGCAATGGTAACACGGCCAAAATCGGGATCACCGAAATATCTTGAAACAAAAGAACAGAAAATACTGATTGCCCAACCGGGGTTTTTGCAAGGCCGCGCTCCTCCAACCCTTGCATCACAATAGCCGTTGACGACAGCGAAAGAATAATGCCAACGACCACCGCCTCGCGCCAACCGGGCACCACCAGCAACGCTGCTGCTGCCAACGCCAAGGAAACACCAATCACCTGTAGCGCGCCAAGGCCAAAGATCTGTCCTCGCAAATCCCACAGCTTGGAAGGCTCTAACTCAAGGCCGATCAGAAACAACATCATGATCACACCAAACTCTGCAAAGTGTTTCACGGTTTCGCCGTTGTCGCCCACCAAATTAAAGGCCGATGGCCCAATCACAACGCCAGCGACCAGAAAGCCTAAAACCGAGCCGATCCCCAAGCGCTTGGACAATGGTGCGGAAATCACCGTCGCTGCCAGATAGACCAATCCGCTGATCAAAAATTGATTGAGTGTCATAAGAAAAACGCCGTGGTTGTCTGACGCTGCTGCGCCGGTGAGCCTGTCAATGTCGGGCCGCACGTCCTAATTTGCAAGCAGTTGTTGAGCAAAGCACGGTGAAAAGAAGCGGCGCTTATTCCGCGGCCATGGCCTGTGTGGTGGCATAAAGCCCGGCATCCATCTGGCGCAAGGCGGCATCGATCGTTCCGTCAATGATCATGTCGCGGTCAATGGGCAAAGTTTCAATCACCAGATTTTGCCGCAGTGGTTCCGCCACGCTCAATTCGATAGCCTCGCGGATGGCAGGCTCAATTAAATCCAGCGCCCGTGTGCCTGCGCCCGAAAGAACAATGCGATCTGGATTCAACAATGCAATCATCCTAGCAAGGCCAAGACCGATCGCCGCGCCTGCTGTCTTGAATGCTGCCACTGCATTCTGATCACCGCGCCGTGCAGCATTTTCCAATGCGATCATCACTTCTGGCTCTACAGCGTGAGTTGGGCAGGGTGTGTCATCCGGTAGATTTTCTGCGCTACGCAATATTCCATAGTCGGATGCATACGCTTCAAGGCAGCCGCGCCGACCACAGCGACATAATGCACCTGATGGGATGTGGTTCATGTGCCCAAACTCACCAGATGAGCCTGACGTGCCGTGGTATACCGCTCCATCTATCACCAGGCCCATACCAATACCATATCCCATAAATACGCAGGCTGTCGTTCCATGTGTGGCAACGGCCTTGCGGGCAATCAACCCTTCCGCAATCATGTTGGCATCATTGGCCAAAGTGCAGGGAACACCAAACGCATCAGCAAGCGGCCCAGTGATTGCCACACCACTCACGCGAAAAGCAGGGCTCCAACCAACAGCGCCATTCACGTTATCTGTTACGCCCTGAGCCGCAACATTGATTTGAGCCAATTGATTTCTGGTGATGACGTTGTCACGCACAAATTTTTGCGTCTCGAACACCAAACGTTTGCTGAAATCTTGAGCCGATAAACGCCGCGTTGGCACCGTCACATTAGCTCTAGCGCGAATTTGCCCAGCATAATCGGCAAGTGCATATTCCAGCGTACCAATAGAAATTTTAATGGCAATCAGAAATGCAGCCTCAGCATTGAGGCCTAATGAAACAACGGGCCTCCCGCGCCGCCCCTCGCCGGCAGTCGCAGCCAAGTCAGCACGCTCAACAATGGCGCCCTCTTGCAGCAATTGCAGTGTGATGGTGGTAATGGTGGCGGGGGAAAGCCCGGTTAATCGCCCAATATCTACCCGTGCAGAAGGCCCATGAAACCGCAAGGTCTCCAAAACCAACATCCGGTTTTGCCGTCTCACCAAATCGCTGTCTGCTTTGCCCCGCATTGAATCCTTCGCAGTTGCAGCATAAATTGTGCCGCTGAGCCCTCAAAATCATCGTCATTTAAGTTGACTCATAAGACTGCACTATGCAACATTAATTTGGACGCCAAATTTAATTTTCAAAACATCAGAGTAAAACAGGTCCAATCGACAAGAAAAGTTGATAGCAAGGGACAGGCGGGCGTCGCCAGTTTGCTTGGGTGTTCAGGAGGAGAATGGGAATGAAGAAAACAATTATCGCCATGATGGCAGCAGGCCTCGCGCTCGGCGTTGCAGCCGCACCAGCCATGGCCAAGGGCAAGACAATTGCCGTGTCGTGGAAGACTTTCCAGGAAGAGCGTTGGAAGACAGACGATGCTGCAATCAAGGCCGTGGTAGAAGCCGCTGGCGACAAATACATCACCGCTGATGCGCAAGGTTCAGCCCAGAAGCAAGCCGCCGACATTGAAAGCCTGATTGCACAAAAGCCAGACGTGATCATGGTTGTTGCTTTTGACTCAGATGCCATTTTGCCATCGATTAAGAAGATCAGCGATGCTGGTATCAAGTCAATTGCCTATGACGTGCAATTCGAAGATCCAAATGCGCTCTACATTACTTTTGATAACGTTGGCGTAGGTCGTTTAATGGCCAAGGAAATTCTTAAAGTAAAGCCAAAGGGCAACTATGCCTTCATCAAGGGCGACAAGGGCGATCCAAACGCTACTTTCTTGTTCAACGGCCAGATGGAAGTGCTCGGCCCATCCATCAAGTCGGGCAAAATCAAGAATGTGTGCGAAACATTCACAGATGGTTGGAAGCCAGATAACGCTCAGAAGAATATGGAGCAATGCTTGATTTCAACAAAGAACAAGGTTGATGCAGTTGTTTCAGAAAACGACGGCATGGCATCAGGCGTTGTAGCAGCACTCAAGGCCCAAGGCCTTGCTGGCAAAGTTCCGGTGTCCGGCCAAGATGGTGATAAAGCCGCTCTGAACCGCGTTGCTATTGGCACACAAACTGTATCGGTCTGGAAGGACTCGCGCGCATTGGGTAAAGTAGCAGCTGAAGCTGCCGTTGCTCTGGCTGGTGGTGCAAAGGTTGAAAGCCTGAAGGGTGTTTCCAAGTTCAAGGATGGCAAGAAGAAAGTTGAAATGAATGCTATCCTCTTGGCTCCAGACCCAATTACCAAGGCAAACCTTGGTGATGTGATCAAGGCCGGCTGGATCACCAAGGCCGAAGCTTGCGCCGGTTCCAAGGGCGTTCCTGCTTGCAAGTAATCCTATGCTGATATGACCCATAGCTGCGCCATCCCCCTTATGGGGTGGCGCAGTTTTTATAGGTGCGTAAAGCAAAAAGCGCCGCACCAGATTTGATCCGCTTTTCTTGGGGGAAAGGCAGAACCAGCATCACAGGTGGCGTTAATGCCTGTGACCTGAGGAGGGGAGGTAACCGTGACCAATACCAACGACAGCAGCCAAGACCCAGCTCTGCAAAATGAAGGGGCCATCACTCGATTTTTTCGCGCCACTG
>JAGWUY010000306.1 GCA_028868255.1 Alphaproteobacteria bacterium
CTTTGAACAGGGGCTTTTGGGGGCCTTTTTTGGCGTTTGGAAAGGTTATGAAAATGGCGCATCCGAGCGACAAGAATTCTCCAGAGACAGACAATTCAAAGCTTGGCGATATTTCAAGCCGCTTGGATGAGCTTTCCCACCGCTTGGAAGCGGAAAAGAAGGAACATACGGCGGCAGAAGCACCGTCCAGGAATTATGGCGCGGCCCAGGACTATTCCATGGGCTACAGGTTGCTCAGCGAGTTTGTTGCGGGCATTTTGGTGGGCGCCGCAGTGGGTTATGGTTTGGATCGTCTGTTCAACACCTTGCCGCTGTTTATGATCATTTTTCTGTTAGCCGGTTTTGCGGCTGGCATGTTGAATATGGCACGTTCGGCCAAGAAGATACCGCCGGCTGGCGCGCGCCTTGAGAAGAATAACCAGCCCATGGCTGTTGATGACGATGATGAGGACGACAAATAGTGGCAACCGCACCTGTGAACGACCCGATCCACCAGTTCAAGATGAACAGTATTTTTGATCTGTTCAAAGTGGGTGACCATCAAATCAGCTTCACCAATTCGGCCTTGTTCATGGGCATCACCGTTTTGGTGATTGTCGGTTTCTTGTTGATGGCTGCAGGCCGTGGCGCATTGGTACCGGGTCGCCTGCAATCAGTCGGCGAGCTGTGGTATAGTTTCATCCGCAAAATGGTGGATGACATGTTGGGCGAAGAAGGCGCGATGTTCTTCCCTCTTGTATTCTCGCTCTTTTCTTTCGTGCTAGTGGCCAACATGATTGGCATGTTCCCCTATTTCTTTACCGTCACCAGCCAATTGATTGTGACCGCTGCACTGGCCGTATTCGTCATCTTGCTGGTGGTTGTGGTTGGCATCTGGAAGCATGGCTTCCATTGGTTTGCGCTGTTCTGGCCATCAGGCATGCCCACGATTTTGAAACTTGTTGTAGGCCCAATTGAAGTCATCTCATTCCTGTCACGTCCTGTTTCATTGGGCTTGCGCTTGTTTGGCAATATGTTGGCCGGCCACATCGTGCTCAAGCTGTTTGCCGGTTTCGTAGTCAGTATGATTGCTGCCGGTGGCATCGCTGCCGTCGGTTCAATCGCGCCCATGTTTATGGCAGTGGCGCTGACAGGCATGGAATTCCTCGTGGCCTTCCTTCAGGCTTTCGTTTTCGCCGTTCTGACTTGCGTCTATCTCAATGACGCATTGCATCCCGGTCACTAAAATCTAACCTCTTTTAACGATCCAACCATTCAAGGAGAACCAAAATGGATCCAGTATCAGCAAAATATATCGGCGCAGGCTTGGCCTCAATCGGCATGGGCGGCGCCGCCATCGGCGTGGGCCTGATTTTCGGCAACTTCTTGTCAGGTGCCTTGCGCAATCCATCGGCTTCGGACGCTCAGTTCGGCCGCGCCTTCATCGGTGCTGCTCTTGCCGAAGGTCTTGGCATTTTCGCATTCGTTGTTGCCTTGTTGTTGTTGTTCGTTCTCTAATCAACGTCTGCAACACACATGATTGGGCTGGCCTTCCAAGGCCGGCCCCACACCTAATTTGAGGTTTGGACGATGGCTACAACCGAAACCACAGAAAGCACAGGCGCAAAAGGCGGCCACGAAAGTGGCGCGTTTCCACCGCTTGATTCTTCGTCATTCCCATCACAGCTGTTTTGGCTGGTGATTTTCTTTGGCGCGCTTTATTTCTTGATGAGCCGCCTGGTTTTGCCAAAGCTGGGGGCTATTTTGGCCACCCGCAAGGCACAAATCGATGGGGATATGGCCCGCGCCCAAGCCTTAAAAGATGAAACCGAAGCCGCCGTGAGGCATTATGAAAAGGCCTTAGGCGATGCCAAAGCCAACGCAAATGATATCGCCCGCGACACCAAATCCAAAGTGACCTCCGAGATTGATGGTGAACAGGCCACGCTGGATGGCGCATTGGCAAAGAAAATCAAGGATGCCGAAGCGCGCGTAGCGAAAGCCAAGGCCAAGGCCATGGAATCCGTCGAAGCTATTGCCGGTGAATCGGCAGCCGATATTGTTTCCAGTCTGACCGGTGGCAAGACAACGAAGGCAGCGGTCGCCAAGGCCATTGCTGCTTCCAAAGGCTAAAGGGAAAGCACATGCAACTCGATCAAACATTTTATGCTTTACTCGCTCTCGTCATTTTCTTTGGCATTGTTATTTATGTTGGTGCCCACAGGAAGGTAGGGGCCTCGCTTGACAACCGTGCTGACCTGATCGCCAAGGAATTGGCAGATGCCAGAAAGCTGCGTGAAGATGCCGAAAAGCTGCTTGCTGATTATAAGCAAAAGCGCTTGGATGCTGAAAAGGAAGCGGCAAATATTATTGCTCAGGCAAAGACTGATGCAGCCGCCTACGCTGAAGAAGCCCGCAAGAAACTGACAGAAACCATCGCCCGCCGCACAAAGCAAGCCGAG
>JAGWUY010000307.1 GCA_028868255.1 Alphaproteobacteria bacterium
GATTATCAAAGGGGAATGGCTGAGACCCGGCACACATATTGATTTGGCCGGAGCCTTCAAACCCACCATGCGCGAAGTGGATGGTGATGTGGTTCACATGGCGCGGGTTTATGTTGATACGCATGATGGTGCGCTGGCGGAGGCAGGCGATTTGTTGCAGGCGCGCGATGAAGGGAAATTTGATTTCAAATTCGTGCAAGGTGATCTGGCTGCCTTGTGCAGCGCAAAGGTGCATGGGCGTAAGACCGATGCAGAAATCACCTTGTTCAAATCGGTGGGCACGGCACTGGAAGATCTGGTGGCTGCAACCCTTGTGCATTTGCGCAACTGATCAATTCGCGCTAGGTCATACCCATGACTAGACCCAATCCCATTTGTGTGGCGCTTGATACGCCTGACCTTTCTCGCGCTGTGGCCTTGTCGAAACAGCTGCTAGGCCATGTTGGCATGTTGAAAATCGGCATGGAATTTTTCTATGCCCATGGTGCTGCGGGCTATGAGGCGGTGGCGATTATTGGCATTCCGATTTTTCTTGATCTCAAGCTGCATGATATTCCCAACACTGTGGCGCAGGGGATCACATCGCTTTTAAAGCTGGCACCAGCCCCCATTATTACCAATGTGCATGCAACTGGTGGTCTTGATATGATGAAAGCCGCGCGTGATGTAGTGAAAGGCAACACCAAACTGATCGCAGTCACCATTCTCACATCGCTTTCGAATGAAGATTTGTGGGCGGCGGGTTTTGCTGGCGACAAGAAAACTGATGAGCAGGCGCTGGCCCTGGCCAAGTTGACCCATGAAGCAGGGCTTGATGGGGTGGTGTGCAGCCCGCTTGATCTGGCCAAGATCCGAGGCGCACTGCCGCGCAAGTTTCTCACTGTGGTGCCTGGCATTCGCCCCGCCACTGTTGCTGCCCACGACCAGAAACGTGTCGCGACACCCAAATCAGCTATCGCTGCGGGAGCTGATATTCTGGTGATTGGCCGCGCCATCACCGGGGCTGATGAACCCGCCCAAGCCGCGCAAGATATACTTCAGAGTCTGGTATAATGGTTGCTGTCAAGATTTGCGGGCTGTCAGAACCCGTTACGCTGCAAGCCGCACTTGAAGCTGGCGCTGATATGGTGGGCTTTGTGTTCTACGAGCGCTCGCCGCGCAATGTGGGCATTGAACAAGCCGCGAGTCTTGCCAATATGGCGCGCGGCAAGGCGGCTATTGTGGCACTGGTTGTGGATGCAGACGATAAGGCACTGCACTTGATTGCACAGCGGGTGCGCCCTGATTTCATTCAGGCGCATGGCAATGAAACGCCAGGCCGGGTGTTGGAGATCCAAAAGCTCACAGGAATCCGCGTGATTAAGGCCATCAAAGTCCTAGAGGCGTCCGATGTTGCTTCGGCCAAGGCCTATCACGGCAAGGCGGCACTCATTTTGTTCGATGCCAAAGCACCTGAGAATTTGGTAGGGGCATTGCCCGGCGGCAATGGGATCAGTTTTGATTGGAAATTGCTGAACAACACTGCGGATCAGTTCATGCTTTCTGGTGGTCTTAACCCGGACAACGTGTCACGGGCAATTGCCGCCACCCATGCGCCAATCGTCGACGTATCTTCCGGGGTGGAATCATCCCCCGGGGTGAAAGACATCAGCCTGATTTGGAAATTCATTGAGCGAGCGAAAGCCGCAGGCTAGAACACTTGCATATTTCAAGGACATTCAAGCAATGACTGCAATACCAAATTCTTATCGCACGGGGCCTGACGAAAAAGGCCTGTTTGGCATTTATGGCGGGCGTTTTGTCGCCGAAACCCTGATGCCACTCATCCTGCAATTGGAGCAGGCCTACAAGGATGCCAAGGCAGACCCTTCATTCCAAGCAGAGCTTGACGATTTTCTGGAACATTATGTGGGTCGCCCATCGCCGCTCTATTTTGCAGAGCGTCTGACTGAACATTTGAAAGGCGCCAAGGTTTATTTTAAACGCGATGAGCTTAATCACACCGGCGCTCATAAGATCAACAATGTGATGGGCCAGATTTTGTTGGCGCGGCGCATGGGTAAGAAGCGCATTATCGCAGAAACGGGTGCAGGCCAACACGGTGTGGCCACGGCAACGGCCTGTGCGCGGTTTGGCTTAGAATGCATTATTTATATGGGTGAAGTTGATATTGCCCGCCAAGCGCCAAATGTGTTTCGTATGAAATTGTTAGGTGCAACGGTGGTTCCTGCAAAATCTGGTTCGCGCACTTTGAAAGATGCGTTGAACGAAGCGCTGCGTGATTGGGTGGCCAATGTGGAGGATACGTTCTATTGTATCGGAACAGTGGCAGGCCCGCATCCGTACCCTGAAATGGTGCGTGATTTTCAATCCGTCATTGGCAAAGAAACGAAAGTGCAAATGATGAAG
>JAGWUY010000308.1 GCA_028868255.1 Alphaproteobacteria bacterium
GGCGAGGGAAGCAATGCCCTCTTCAGCGATGAGGGATATGATGAGGTTTCCATCAACGGCATAAAGCCTTCCACCGCGTGAGCAATCGCGTTCATTCCCGATGTTGCTGCAAGTGCTGGTGGCAATGCGGTCACAAGCTCTGGATCATAGATCAGAGTTTCGGGCTGGAGTTTCGGGTTGGATTTTTGGATTGCGCTTGGTGGTCTTAACGCCGCCGCTGGTTTGACCCCAAAATATTGGTCATTTTCGAACTTGCAAAGGTGTTAGGGATGCAAATTTGGTTACAATCCGTGCTCAAGCCAAGGCCTTTCCCAAACCAATCGAAGACCCGCCGCCCAGTACCACCACACCATCACATTTTTGTTCAACAAAAAAACTGTGCGGCTTGTGTGACTTCACTGGGCGTGTGCATCTTTGCGCCATTCCGATGTGGCCAACCATGCGCTTGTGCCAGAGATTTGCCAATTGCCGATTGCCGGTAATCACCAAAAGGCGATTATAGCTAAAAGTTCGGCTTCAACAATCACAGCGTTCCGCTGGCCCGCGCCAAACACAATGCGGGTGGCATGCGCCTTGAATGTGAAAGCCATTGCCATGTTTAAAAACCCACCCTGTCTCCACCCTTCAGGGCTAACATTTGGCGTGCCTCAGCGGGCGTTGCAACCTCAAGCCCTAACTCTTCGATTATGGCGCGGATCTTGCGCACTTGCTCGGCGTTCGATGTGGCCAGCTTACCTTTGCCGATGTAGAGCGAATCCTCCAAGCCCACGCGCACGTTACCACCCATCAAAGCGGCCTGCGTGCAAAATGCCATCTGGTTCTTACCAGCTGCCAACACCGACCATTGATAGTCTTTGCCAAACAGCTTGTCCGCAGTTTCCTTCATAAACATCAAATTGCGCATATCGGCGCCAATGCCGCCCAAAATCCCAAAAATCATTTGCACAAAAAACGGAGGCTTAACCAACCCCTTATCGACAAAATAAGCCAGATTATAGAGGTGCCCTACGTCATAACATTCATGCTCAAAACGTGTGCCGTGGGCTTCGCCTAGATTTTTAAGAATACGGCCTATATCACTGAATGTGTTGCGGAAAATAAAATCGTCCGTGCCACGTAGGTAAGGCTGCTCCCAGTCATGCTTCCAGTCCTTATAGCGGTCTGCCAATCCAAAGATTGCAAAATTCATTGAGCCCATATTGAGCGAGCACATTTCAGGCTTGGCTTGAAGGGGGGCGGCCAATCGCTGATCAACTGTCATGTTCAATCCGCCGCCTGTTGTAATATTGACTACTGCATCGCAGTTTTGCTTGATGCGCGGCAAAAATTGCATGAACACTGCGGGGTCAGGCGTTGGTCTGCCATCTTGCGGATCACGCGCATGGAGATGGATGATAGCAGCGCCTGCTTTGGCGGCATCGATGGATTGTGTGGCAATGTCATCCGGCGTAATTGGCAGATAGGGTGACATTGTAGGCGTGTGAATTCCGCCTGTTATTGCGACTGAAATGATCACCTTGCCTGCCATGACCTACTCCTTGCTTTGAACGTGGTAACCTGTCGGGAACAGCGTAACTTGAAAGTGTTTTTGCACAAAGCCCCAAATGCCATTGGGGGCCAACAGCATAGTGACTATGGCTAATGCGCCCAAGATCGTCAGATAAAGACTGCCCAAATCTGCCAATAGCCACAATGAAAATCACAAAGGCCGTCCAATCATTCACACTGAACGCAGCGTCCGGAGAAATGCGCATTTTTGCAGCGAAATGAGTAATCCCACCATGCCCGTCATGCCCGCCGCGAAAACATAAACCACAAACATCATGCGCGCCATGCGAATGCCGAGGCTGACCGAGGCAATTTCATTGTCTCGGATGGTTGTTAGAGCGAGGCCGAGTTTTGAGCGCAACACGACATAGACCAATGCCACGGTGCCCAAACCCAGCGTCAAAGCCAGCCAATAGATGGTGGCCTCACCCCAGAACTTGACCTCAGAAATCTTCTTGATCACCGTGGCAGGTAAACTAATTCCCGTGCCACCACCCAATGCTGAAAATTGAGCAAAGACCCCCCGCAACACTTCGGAAATAACCCATGTGCCAATGGCGAAATATGCCTCCTGCAAGCGGAATACCAGTAATAGGCGCAGGTAATGGCCTCGCGCAAAAGTGCACCAGGTTCGCCTTCTTCCATATTGAGGCTGAACTCATCTTTCTACCGATGCGCCATAGCGTTGTGAAAGTGCTGAGAGGGAAAGCAGTGCCATGATTTTTCAAATGCAGGAGAAAGCGCAGTGCCCCTTCCCCTCTGATTTTAGCCCCACAACTTCAACTTGCCATTGGTGGCGATGCCAGGCTGTTGGGGATTGACGATGATCGCCAAGTCTTATTTGCCGCCATCAACCTTG
>JAGWUY010000309.1 GCA_028868255.1 Alphaproteobacteria bacterium
GCCTATGATGTTCTCAAAGACCCGCAAAAAAAGGCGGCCTATGACCGCTTCGGCCACCAGGCCTTTGAAAATGGTGGTGGCCAGCGTGGGCAGAGCGGCCCTGGCTTTGGGCCTGATTTCAATTCCTCGATGTCGGATATTTTTGAAGACTTGTTTGGTGATTTTATGGGCGGCCAACGCGGCGGCGGCCAGCGCGGTGGCACGCGTGGGCGCGGCGGCAACGGCGCACAACGCGGCTCTGACCTGCGCTATAATCTCGAGATCAATCTGACTGAGGCATATTCCGGCAAGACGGCCAATGTGCGCGTGCCCTCATCGGTTTCATGCGACATGTGCAAAGGCTCCGGCGCTAAGCCCGGCACGCAACCCAAAACCTGCCACACCTGCGGGGGCGCAGGCGCTATACGCTCACAATCTGGTTTCTTCACGGTGGAGCGCGCTTGCCCCACCTGTGCTGGGCGCGGCCAGGTGATCCCTGATCCTTGCATGGCCTGTGGTGGCCAGGGCCGCGTGACCAAGGAACGCAATCTCTCAGTCAATATTCCCCAAGGTGTGGAAGATGGCACACGCATTCGCCTTTCGGGTGAGGGCGAGGCTGGCGTGCGCGGCGGGCCTTCGGGTGATCTTTATATTTTCATCTCGATGCGGGCGCATGAATTTTTCCAGCGTGATGGGGCTGATCTTTATTGCAAGGTGCCGATTTCGATGGCCACAGCCTCATTGGGTGGCGAAATTGAAGTGCCCACCATTGATGGCAAGAAGGCGCGCGTGACCATTCCCGAAGGCGCACAACATGGCAAACAGTTCCGTCTCAAATCCAAAGGCATGCCGGTGCTGCGCTCATCGCAACATGGTGACATGTATATTCAGGTGAGTGTGGAAACACCGGTCAATTTAAGCCGCCGCCAGCGCGAGCTGATGCAAGAATTTGACCGCGAAGCCCGCAACAATTCACCCGAATCGGAAGGCTTCTTCGCCAAGGCCAAGGCGTTCTGGGATGGGTTTGGGAGTTAGTTACCCACAGGCTATGCACATAGTTTTGCACAGGTGCTGTGGATAACACGGAAGCCTATTATTCCTTCAGAAAAATCGAAGCAAATCAGCTACACATAGAAAGAGGATCAGAAACGATTCTGATCCTCTTTTGGAAATGTGGCTGAGCGGTTAAGGCAACCGACTGTTAATCGGATGTAGGTCTGGCTTCCCTGAACAGATTACCTGACCTCGCGGGTTCGAATCCCGTCGTTTCCGCCAACTCGAGGCGGCCCTTTATAGGGCTGCCTCGAGATACCTTTTGAATCTTTGTCGACTAACCGTCAAGGACATTTTGATTCGATAGCCAAGGGTTCAAGAAATTTTTTTGATTTCATACTATGCCTAGGAATGTTAAGCAGCGACAAGTCTATCGAAATTAACCTCCCCGAACCTGCAGGCTTTAATTCATTTTCTAAATCAGGTTCCGGTGGAAATTACGAGCTTGATAGTTTGGACTTCTTTGCCATTTCCCGGTATTTTTTTTCGAGGCGGTCGAACACTTCTTCAGCTGGAATCGTGCGCCCCTCATCAACATCTTTTAATCCTGCGGCAACCATTTCGTCCAAAGCTGCAAGCCTCTGCTCGCGCTCCTGCACCAGGCGCACACCTTCGCGCAGCACTTCGCTTTTGGAGCCATAGCGGCCTTCTTCAACCAGCTTGCACACATAGGCTTCCAAAACTTTTCCCAAATCTGCGCTGATGGCCATTGTGGTTCTCCTTTGACCCGGAATATAATACCAATAACTGTTATTGACAAGGATTGCTCATGCCCAAAGCCTATTGGATCGCTCACGTCACCGTTTATAACCCCGACCAATATAAATTCTATGCCAGTGATGCTGGTATCGCGTTCAAAAAGTTCAACGCACAGATTTTGGCGCGGGGCGGGGCCCATGAGCAAATGGAAGGCAATGGCCGGCCACGCAATGTGGTGATTGAGTTTCCGAGCCTGCAAGCAGCATTGGATTGCTATCGCTCAGAGGAATATCAATCGGCCAAGGCCAAACGCAAAGATGCAGGAGAGGCGGATATTGTGATTGTGGAAGGTGTTTAAGTGAAATTTGTTGGCCCCATACCGCAGATTGGTTTTGGCACCTATAAGCGTGCAGGTGCTGAAGCCTTGCGTGAGTTGGAAGAAGCGATTGAAGTGGGTTATCGCCATCTCGATACGGCTGAGCTCTATGACAATGAAGAGGTGGTGGGCCAGGCGGTGGCGGAAAGTGGGGTCGCGCGTTCTGCGTTTTTCATCACCACCAAAATCTCCCCCACCAGCTATGCGCCGGGCAAGATGATGGGCCATGCCAAAACCTCGCTCGAGAAATTGCGTACCGATAAGGTGGATTTGCTGTTGCTGCATTGGCCCG
>JAGWUY010000310.1 GCA_028868255.1 Alphaproteobacteria bacterium
CAACTGCTTGAAGCTGAAGCCCCGGATGCCCAATCCGCCGCAGGCATTCGCTCCTTCGTCGAAAGAATTGACGCCAGCAGGCCCTATGCCTTCAGCGGTTATCTGTCTTTGGCCCCCAGCACCAACATCAACAATGGCTCAAGCCACAACACGGTCTATTCACCTGTCTTTGGGTCTGACCTCACAATTGCACAAGCCAACAAGGCTCAAAGCGGTCTTGGTGTCTCGGCGGGGCTAAGCGGCGGCTACACCAAACAACTCAGCGAGCGCCTGCAAGCTGTTATTGCTGGCAGCATCAACGCCAAATTCTATGGCGACTCCAGCTTTGACTCGCTGTCAACCAGTGAATCGGGTGAGCTGCGCTACCTCATGCAAGGTGGCTACGTCAGTTTCGGTGGTGTGTTCAGCCAAGGCATTGACACTCTGCCCAAAGCCGCGGCTTTTAACATCAACTACAACAGCTATGGCCCGCGCGTGGCACTGAACTATCAGCTCAACCAACGTGATTTGCTGAAGGCCAGCATTGTTGATGAATTCCGCGACTACAAATCACCGCTCGCCCAAGATGGCAATGCCATCACAGCTGATGTTGCCATCACCCATGCACTAGACAGCACGATGAATTTCACAGGCTTTGGCGGTTATGAAAAAGTCAATGCAGCCTTGGCCTCACTAGGCTATTCAAGCTATTATGGTGGCATTAATTTCTACAAAGAATTGTCAGGCGGCATCACGCTTGATGTCAGCGGCCAAGCCCGTTTTTCAACCTTCGATGCACAAGATCCTTTCGCCACTGTCGTGCGCCAGGATCAACGCTATACGGCGAGTGCCACACTCACCAAACGCGATATCAACTTGTTGGGCTTTGCCCCGTCCATGACCTACACCTATTCCTTAAACACAAGCAACATCAAGCTGTTTGATTTTGACTCACATTCGGTCAACTTCAACCTGACCAAGGATTTCTGATGGTTGCTTGGCGCTGGGTGATTGGCTAAACCAGCCTGATGCGCTTCACATCCGGAAAAGATTTTCTCGCCCTGCCCTCCAAGGCCGTCACGGTTTTGGGCATGTCTGGCGTTGGCAAAACCACGCTGTCTGCCATGCTGCAAACCCACAACTGGTTTCAATATAGTGTCGATTACCGCATCGGCACGCGCTATATGGACGAGCACATTGTTGACAATTTCAAGCGTGAGGCGATGACCAATCCTTTCCTGTGCGAATTGCTGCGCTCAGACTCGATTTACATCCGCTCCAACATCACCTTTCACAATTTATCGCCGCTCTCAACTTATCTCGGTCGCCCTGGCAACCCGAAAAAAGGCGGCATTCCCTTTGCTGAATATCGCCGCCGCCAGAACCAGCACCGCGATGCTGAAATCAAGGCCTTGCTCGATGTGGCCGAATTCATCGAACGCGCCAAAGACATTTACAAATATGAGAACTTCATTTGTGACTCAGGCGGCAGCTTGTGCGAAGTTGTGAACTTAAGCGATATCGGCGATCCGGTTCTCAAATCGCTCAGCAACAACACGTTGCTGCTTTATATTGAGGGCACACAAGAACACAATCAGATGCTGGTGAACCGCTTTCGCAAACATCCAAAGCCCATGTATTACCAACCCAAATTCCTCGCCGATAAGTGGGCCGAATACAAGGAGTTGAACAAGATCAGCAACGATGATGATGTCGACCCTGATGGCTTTGCCGTCTGGGGTTTTGAGCAACTTCTCAACCACCGCATCCCACTCTATCAGAAAATCGCCGATCAATATGGCTATACCATGCGCATGCAAGATGTGCCGAAGCTTCACAATGAAGTGGATTTTGCCAACCATATTGCTCAATTGATCGACAAAGCCTGAAACTCATGCCCATCCGCATCCCGAATGAATTGCCCGCCCGCCGCATTCTTGAACAAGAAGGCGTGATGGTGATGACCGAATCTACGGCCAATCGTCAGGATATTCGCCCCCTGCGCATTGGCCTGCTCAATCTGATGCCCAACAAGATCAAGACAGAAACCCAGTTCGCCCGCCTCGTGGGCGCAAGCCCGCTGCAGGTTGAACTGTCATTGATCAAGATCACCCACCACACACCCAAAAACACCTCGCAAGATCATATGCTGGCTTTCTATGAAAGCTGGGAGGACATCCGTGATCAGCGCTTCGATGGCCTGATTATCACTGGCGCACCTGTGGAACTCTTGCCATTTGAAAACGTCACCTATTGGGATGAGCTGACCCGCATTTATGAATGGACGCAAACCCATGTCCACTCCACTTTCAATGTGTGCTGGGCCGCCCAAGCCGCTTTGTATCATTTCCACAAAGTGCCCAAGCATGATCTGGCGCAGAAAGCCTTTGGCATTTTCAGCCATCACAATTTGAAACC
>JAGWUY010000311.1 GCA_028868255.1 Alphaproteobacteria bacterium
GCGTTCTAAATAGTTCACAGCTTGATCATAATCACCCATGGTAAAGTAGGCCCAGCCCAAGCTATCAACAATATAGCCATCATTGGGTTTGAGTTCGACAGCCTTTTTGACCATTGCTATCGCTTCATCCAATTTCTCGCCACGATCAATCATGGAATAGCCCAGATAGTTGAGCACTGAAGGCTCATCTTTCGAGAGGGACAACGCTTTACGAAAATCTGCTTCTGACTTGTCAAAATCCTTCTTCCGGTCGAAAGCGATTCCGCGAAAGTAGTAAAGCTGCCACTTAACGTTATCATCGCCCTGCAGTGCGATAGCCTGACTATAGGTATCGACAGCCTTTTGAAAATCACTGGCATTGCGGTAAAGTCCACCCAAGGCAATTAAGGCATCCACATTCTTGGGGTCACGCCCTACCACAATTTGCAGACGGGCAGTGGCTTCCTTATCTTTGCCATCGCGCTGCAAATTTACCGCAATTTGCGTATCAGCATAGTTGCGCAGTGGCGAACCAGTTGGCACACCTTCGTAAGTGTCAATTGCTGATTGGCCGTTTTTCATATCTGTATAGATATCACCCACCAGCGAGCGCATCACAGGCTCAGCGGGGTTCAGCGACATAGCCAATTGGGCGTACATCAAAGCTGCATCAACGCTTTGATCGCTGTTCATGGCCGCGGCCAATGAAAACAGCACTTCGGCGGCTCCTTGCGCGGGTAATGAAATAAAGGGTGCAGGAACCTTGCCACTGTCCAACATTGCAAGATCGGACTCAACTATGACGTTGTGCTGGCCGCCGCTCAAGAATTTTTGATAAATTTTCTTGGCATCTTCAATTCGGCCTGCGCGTGCCAAAAAATTGGCATAGGCTTGCGTCACGCGCAAACTGTTGCCGGCAAGATCATAAGCTTTTTTGTAAGACACATCAGCGCGAATAGAAGATTTCAGGAAATCTGCAATCAAGGCGGCGTGAAATGCTTTGTAGCTGGCGTAGGCATCCTGCCCATCCAACTTGTCAAGCTCTTTGAGGGCAGCATTAAGAGAACCTTCACCTGCATAAGTCCAAGCGTTGAGCAAAGTGGATGTCAATTCACCAACAGGGGTGTAAGCTGCTTGCGCAAACTGCACGCGCGCTTCTGGATATCTGCGATTGGAATATTGTTTTAAACCTAACACAATATGCGCCATGCGTTGCTGGCTGTTGTTAGCAATGACACTCGGAGCCAGCGCTTCGGCATCTGCCACATGCCCCATCGCCAACTGTGATTGAAACAAGCGCTCCACTAGGATTGGATTTCCCGGTTCTTGTTTCAACGCCGCAGCCAGAAACGCCGCTGCCGCATCATTGTCGCGCATGCGGCCCGCCAAACGTCCAGCGAGATAGTTTCCCGAAAAAGTTGTTTGCGCATCAACCGCAGCCAGAGCCGTTTGTGTCGCCAATAAACTTGCAAAAATCCAAGAGACCGTACGCAGCAGCATAATGTTCCAATCTGTTAAAACAGTGTCGAACTGACCATTCGATTCATCCACACAGATTGAGGTTTTTTGCGGGCCACCGCAAGCAAAAAGGGCGAGGCCTTTGCAGCTGCCCCGCCCTTTCTTGATCAAGCCCGCCGGCTTTAGTTTGCGATGCGCATTTCGTTTAATTGGTTTGCAATCTTTGTGAAGGCTGCATCCAGTGAGGTGGTATCGGCGTCAATCAGATGATTTGCGTCAGTTGCGCAAGAAGTGGTAAGATCGACACGTTCCGGCCTAGATTTATCGAGTTGGAAGGTAATTACATAGACTTCTACGCCAGAAGCCTTGATCGCAGAGCACATGGCCTTAGATTGATCATAGGGGTCGCCGTTATCAGGTGGCATATCAATCACTTTCCTGGTATTATAGTTGACATAGTTCAACTGGCCACTCATCACACCATTTGCATAGGCTGAATTATATTCAGCGTCAGTCATCAACACCATCACTTTGCGAACCTTCTGTGTGGCCACAGTGGTGGTCAGCTTGTCATAGCCAGCAGGTGCGTTCGCCCCGGTAAATAGCCCGATGTTCGGTGAAAGGGCATACCACCCCCAAGCAATGCCCACTTGACCAACAGTGTTATTGCCAGCCGACATGGCAGAAATGGTATTGATCAAATCCGTTTTGTTGGTCGTCAAAGGCAACATCTTTGTTACGGTGCAGCCGTTGCTGGCACTAGCACCTCCTACCACATATTGGCGGCCCAACGGGAAATAACCTGCTGATGCGTCTGTATAGGCTTGGGAGCCTGTGCGTTCAGTGACGCAATTGGTAATTGCAGCAGTGCTCATGCAATAGCCATCGGCATCGTGCGTGCAATTGCTGCCCCAGTCTCCATTCCAGTCTCGCCAGTCTTGATAGGAAGATCTGAA
>JAGWUY010000312.1 GCA_028868255.1 Alphaproteobacteria bacterium
CAAACTGAAACGATTATGGTTGATTTATTTATTGTACTTTGTGCCACTTCATCACCATTACGCCATTGTCCTCAGATGTTGATCATAGGATAAGTAATTTATGGTTGCAGTAAAGCGACCTTTAGTTGCGCTTGGGTTGTATTTTGTCACCTTTTTCCTAAAAGACAGGACATTCTTGCGTCAAACCCCATATACGCCTAAGAGCAACCGCCTTTGAAACCGGAATAATGCATGACTGTCGTCGTCGTCGAATCGCCTTCCAAAGCGAAAACCATCAACAAATATCTGGGCCGTGACTTTACGGTACTGGCCTCTTTCGGCCATGTGCGTGATTTGCCGGCCAAGGATGGATCTGTGAAACCCGATGAGGACTTCGCCATGGATTGGGAAGTCGATTCCAAATCGGCCAAGCGCCTTTCCGATATTTCCACCGCTCTCAAAAACTCTGACCGTCTTGTGCTCGCCACCGACCCTGATCGCGAGGGCGAGGCCATTTCGTGGCATGTGCTGGAAGTTTTGAAAAAGAAGGGTGCGTTGAAAGGCAAGACGGTTCAGCGCGTGGCCTTCAATGCCATTACGAAATCGTCCGTCCTGGAAGCCATGGCTCACCCGCGTGAGGTGGATGGCGCTTTGGTGGATGCCTATCTTGCCCGCCGGGCCTTGGATTATCTAGTGGGATTTACGCTTTCGCCCGTGTTGTGGCGCAAGCTGCCGGGGTCACGCTCTGCAGGCCGTGTGCAATCCGTTGCACTGCGTTTGATCTGTGACCGCGAACTGGAAATTGAAGCCTTCAAATCTCAGGAATATTGGACGATTGATGGTACTTTCGTCACCGCCAAGGGTCAGGAATTCTCGGCAGGCCTCGCCAGCATCAACGAAAAGCGCCTTGAAAAACTGGAACTGAAAGACAAGGCCTCAGCACAAGCGATTGAAGCCGCGCTCAAAGGCCAGCAGTTCACTGTTGAAAGCCTTGAGAGCAAGCCAGCCAAGCGCCACCCCTATGCGCCGTTCCGCACCTCCACGCTGCAACAAGAAGCTTCGCGCAAATTGGGCTTTTCGTCTGCCAAGACCATGCAGATCGCCCAGCGCTTGTATGAAGGCGTGGATCTGGGCGGAGAGACCGTGGGCTTGATCACCTATATGCGTACAGATGGCATCGACATGGCACCAGAGGCCATTGCTGCCACGCGCAACGCCATCCTGAAAACCTTTGGCGAGCCTTATGTGCCAAGCGCGCCACGCGTTTACACCTCCAAAGCCAAAAACGCCCAGGAAGCGCATGAAGCCATTCGCCCAACCGATCCGGGCCGCTTGCCTGAAAAGGTGAAAGGCGCATTGGATGGTGAACAATTTGCACTTTATGACTTGATCTGGAAGCGCACGATTGCCAGCCAAATGGAAAGCGCTGAAATGCTGCGCACCACTGCAGACATTGGCACCACAGGCAAAGACGGAAAACATTATTCATTCCGGGCCAATGGCTCAGTTGTAAAGTTTGATGGGTTCTTGCGCGCCTACACTGAAGACCTTGATGATGGCGAAGATGAGGATGCCAAACGCCTGCCCGCCATGGCCCGCGGCGATATCACGGGTGTCAAAAAGATCGAAGGCGTGCAGCATTTCACTGAACCGCCACCGCGCTATTCAGAAGCTTCACTGATCAAGAAGATGGAAGAGTTGGGCATTGGCCGGCCTTCCACCTATGTCAGCATCATGAAAACGCTGTCGGACCGCGGTTATATGCGCATCGAAAAAAAGCGCCTTATTCCTGATGATAAAGGCCGCGTTGTCACAGCCTTCCTCGAAAGCTTTTTCAAGCGCTATGTGGAATTTGATTTCACAGCTAATCTGGAAGAGCAGCTTGACCAGATTTCTGCGGGCGAGATTGATTATAAGCAGGTATTGCGCGAATTCTGGAAAGACTTCACGGCCGCGCTGGGCGAAGTGAAAGACCTGCGCATTACGCAAGTGATCGACTCGCTGAATGACATGCTGGAGCCGCATATTTTTCCGGCAAAAGCCGATGGCAGTGATGCCCGCGCTTGCCCTTCATGTGCGGATGGTAAGATGTCGATCAAGCTTGGGCGCTTTGGCTCGTTTATCGGATGCACCAATTATCCCACTTGCAATTACACGCGGCCGCTTTCTTCCAATTCGGAAGACGCTGCGGCGGCAATCCCTGCCGGTGGTATTATGCTGGGCAATGACCCGGAAACACAACAGCCCGTAACCCGCCGCATGGGCCGCTTTGGGCCCTATGTTCAATTGGGTGAGGCCGTAGAAGGCGAAAAGCCTCAACGTGCCTCTATCCCCAAGCGGGTGGATGCCAATACCATTACGCTGGACCAAGCCTTGAAGCTGCTGTCCTTACCGCGTGAGGTGGG
>JAGWUY010000313.1 GCA_028868255.1 Alphaproteobacteria bacterium
ACGATGATGTTTTCGGGGTTCATTTGGCAATCCTATTTCTGGCAGGTGGGGCAGTAGAAAGTGGAGCGACCACTCTGAGTAATGCGCTTTATGTGGCCTTTGCAACCGTTATTGTCGCAGGGTTCGCCCTCGCGATCATAGGCAGAAAAGCGCTGCTGGTAAGCCCCCTTTTCACCATCCGCACCCACAAAATCCTGCAAGGTGGAGCCGCCAGCTTCAATAGCGGCGATCAAAATATCTTTTATGTGGCGCACCAGATCATCAAGGCGCGGGTCATGGGATTTTGCCTTCACCAAGGTGCCAGCATGGCGCAGGGGCGAAAGATTGGCGCGGTGTAGCGCCTCACATACATAAATATTGCCGAGTCCTGCGATAATACGTTGATCCAGCAGGGCGGCCTTGAGCGGGGCTTTCTTGCTCTTGAATTTCTGAGCCAGATAGGCAGCGCTCAACGCATTGCCCAAGGGCTCCACACCAATGTCGCGCAACAGTTTATGCTGATCAAGCGCCGTAGTTTTGGAAACATCCATCATGCCAAAACGACGCGGATCAGAATAGACCAGTCGTACCCCATTCTGCAGAGTGAACAGCACATGATCGTGTGCGCCTTCAGCATTTTCACTGGGCGAGACCTGAAAGTAGAACTCGCCCAAATCATTGCGCGGGTCCTGTGGGCTGAGAACCGTGAAGCGGCCCGTCATGCCCAGATGGATGATCAGGGTTTCACCGTGCTGAAAAGACACCAAAATATATTTGGCGCGGCGCGACAGATGGGTGATGGCCATGCCTTCGACGCGCGAGGCAAAATCCAACGGGAATGGAAAGCGCAGATTGGCGCGGCGCAACTCAACCTTGGAGATGCATTGGCCCAAAAGAACAGGCTCCAGCCCGCGTTTTACGGTTTCGACTTCTGGCAATTCCGGCATGGTTAACCCTGTAATCACCTGCGCCACTGCTGGCAATAGAAGTCTCACTGATAATCCACTATCTTAAGGCCATGACCCAAAAGAATGCCCAGCCCGAAGCCGCTTTTGGCTTCAAACAGGTGCCTGAAGCTGACAAGCAAGGCATGGTGAATGATGTCTTTTCAAAGGCTGCCGCCCGC
This sequence comes from Alphaproteobacteria bacterium, assembly GCA_028868255.1. Classification (GTDB taxonomy): domain Bacteria; phylum Pseudomonadota; class Alphaproteobacteria; order Rhizobiales; family Aestuariivirgaceae; genus Aestuariivirga. Next base: position 1,106 of record JAGWUY010000313.1, read on the forward strand.
TATGACCAGATGAATGATCTGATGTCGTCTGGCCTGCACCGGCTGTGGAAAGATGACATGATTACCATGCTCAACCCTCCCAAGGGCGAACGCGCCTTTCATGTGCTGGATGTGGCGGGTGGCACAGGCGATATTGCCTTTCGCATTCTTGATGCGGGCGGGCCCAACACGCGGGTGACCATTGCTGATATTTCACCCGAAATGGTGAGCGAGGGCCAAAAGCGCGCCGAGAAGGAAGGGCGCTTGGGTCGCTGCGGCTTGACTGTCGGCAATGCTGAAAAGCTGGCTTTTCCAGATTCCCATTTCGATGCCTATACGATTGCATTTGGTATTCGCAACGTTACACATATTGATAGGGCATTGACCGAAGCTTACCGTGTGCTCAAGCCCGGTGGGCGCTTCTTATGTTTGGAGTTTTCTCACATGCCCGTTGAGCTTGCGCAGAAAATCTATGATGCCTATTCATTCACTGTGATCCCCGCTGTGGGCAAAGTGGTGACGGGCGATGGCCAGCCTTACCGTTATCTGGTGGAGAGCATCCGCATGTTCCCCAAGCAGGATGATTTTGCGGCCATGATCAGTGCTGCCGGTTTTTCGCGCGTGACTTACCGCAGTTTGTCGGGGGGCATTGTTGCCATTCATTCCGGCTGGAAGATTTAATGGGCAATCCGTTGACCAATGCGGCCCGCCTGGCCCATGCTGGATTTGTGCTCGCGCGTTATGATGCCCTGATGCCACCTGAGCAATTGGCACTGGCACCCTGGCCGCTGCGTGCTATCTTGAAAGTTGCCAAGCTCGGCCGCTCTGGCGAGGTGACGGGCGGTGAGCAAAATCGGCTGACAACGGCCCTTTCTCGCCTTGGGCCTTCCTATATCAAGCTGGGGCAATTTTTGGCCACACGGCCTGATGTGATTGGGGCAAAGCGCGCTTTTGAATTGAAAGCGCTTCAAGACCGCCTGCCGCCTTTTGCGGATGCAGACGCGCGCCGGATTGTTGAAAGTGAGTTGGGCAAACCGATTGCCGATCTCTTTTCCTTTTTTGGGCCGGCTATTGCCGCGGCTTCAATTGCGCAAGTGCATAAGTGCGTGACGCGGGATGGCCGCAGAGTTGCGGTAAAAATCTTGCGCCCCGGAGTGGAGCGGCGCTTTGCCAATGATATTGCAAGTTTTGCATTTGCTGCACGTCTGGCTGAGCGCATAAGTCCTGAAGGCAAGCGCTTGCGACCTGTTGATGCTGTGGCGATGCTCAAAGATTCGATGAATCTTGA
>JAGWUY010000314.1 GCA_028868255.1 Alphaproteobacteria bacterium
TACCTCGGCGCGGCTTTGCCGTTGCTTGCCCCGAACGTAAATTCTTATCGCCGCCTCGTGCCAGAATCCGATGCGCCTACCAATGTTCATTGGGCTATAGACAACCGCACAGTTTCATTGCGCGTGCCGTCGTCTGATCCAGCCAACTTGCGCGTTGAAAACCGCGTAGGTGGCGCTGATTCAAACCCCTATCTCGCCTTTGCGGCTTCGCTCGCCTGTGGCTATTTGGGCATGGTCGAGAAAATCAAGCCGTCTGATCCTGTGACAGGCTCGGCCTACCGTTATGCCCACACCTTGCCCATCAGCCTCGATGAAGCACTGGACAAGCTGAACTACACTAAGCCGTTGAAGCAGGTCTTGGGTGAACAATTCGTCGAAGCCTATCAGGATGTGAAGTTTCAGGAGATGCAGCATTACCGCCGCGTCATCAGCTCCTGGGAGCGTGAATTTCTACTCCTGAATGTCTAAAATTTTTTGGTCAGTTAATACAAAGCCAAAATCGCAAGAGTTATGATTTGTGATATAAATGCAGTTAGCTCTAGATTGCGTCTAACATAGAATTTGAGTCGGTGAGAACGAGAGGTGCAATGCGTTACAGTTTAAGACTGCTGGTCATGTTTGCTACTTTGGTTTTTGCGCCAATAGTTGCATTCGCACAAGATGCTGGCCAAGTGCAGGCAGCTATCAGCCAATTGCTGAGCAGTGGCGAACGTTTGGCGTTGCCTATTGAACGCATAAGGCCAGCACTAACTGCGCATTACGTCACCAACCGCGGCGCCATTTATTGGGTGGGCACAGGCCGGATGGACAAGTTCATACAGCGCCTGACTCAAGCCAAATATGATGGCCTCAATTCGGCGGACTACCCCGTGGCCTTCCTCACCAGCTTGCGCGATGAGTTGAACCCCAGCGATTCGCTTGCTGCGGCACAAGCTGAATTGGCCTTTTCATCGTTCTTTGTTGCTTATGCGGCGGATTTGAAGATTGGCCGCGTGGTGCCGCAAAAAGTTGACCCAAATCTATTCCGCACGCAAAAAACCATTGATGTTCAGCGCGTGTTGACAGACCTTAAAAAGCAGAACGACCCCAATGTCTTTCTGGCCAGCTTTGAACCCAAGAATGTTCACTACCAAAAGCTGAAAAAGATGCTGAAGGTCTACACAGATGTAATTGATCAAGGCCTGTCTTGGCCAGCGGTCGCACAAGGGCCAAACCTCACCCCGGGGAAAAGTGATCCGCGCATTGCCAGTGTGCGCCGCATTCTGTCCATCACCGGCGATTTTGAATGGAACGATAACGGATCTCCTATGTTCGATCAAAATTTGGCCGTAGCCCTGCGCAAATTTCAATTGCGTCACGGCCTCGAAGCCAAGGGTGTGTTGGGCAAGCAAACTATTGTCGCCTTGAACATTCCGCCAGTGGAGAGGCAACGACAAATTATGCTCAACATGGAGCGCTGGCGCTGGATGCCAGACAATTTGGGCGAAGAACATTTTTTGGTTAATATTGCGGCCTTTGAACTACAGCACTGGCAATCCAACACCATCATTGACCGCATGAATGTCGTGGTGGGCGCCGTCGCCACGCAAACGCCCGAATTTTCCAACGCAATGCAATATATTGAGCTAAATCCGTATTGGACAGTACCTTACAATATTGCCACCAAGGAAATGCTGCCAAAGTTGCAGGCCGACCCGCTTGCCTATGCGGAAGACTTTGATGTGTTTGCAGGCGGAAAATTGGCGGATTGGGCTTCCATAAACTGGAACGCGTATGGTGGAACACGTTCATTCCCTTTCACTTTCCGCCAGCGCCCAGGGCCAAAAAACGCGCTTGGCAAAGTCAAATTCATGTTGCCTAACAAGTTTAATATTTACCTGCATGATACCCCGGCGAAAGATAAATTCGCCAACACAACGCGTGCCTTCAGCCATGGTTGCATCCGCCTGTCAAACCCAACAGAGCTTGCTTATACTCTGCTTCAGCGTGCCGGCATGGATCAGGCCGCGGTTGACGCAATCTGGGCATCAGGTGAAAACACGCGCGTGAACCTGCCAAAACCCATCCCCATTCATATCATCTACGCTACAGCTTTTTCGTCGGAAAATGGTATTGAATTCCGCACCGATGTCTATGGCCGCGACCGTAAACTTTACGAAGCGCTGTTCGGAAGAGCAGGAAGTTAACTAGACTCTGATCTCCTTTAAATAAGGCGGACTTGCATTTGTTTTATCATCCTTCCCCCGTTGGGGGGAAGGTGGCGCGAAGTGCCGGATGAGGGCCTTACACGCAAATAAGATGTTAGCAATTTCCTCGCGGCAACGCGCTCATCCGCCCTTCGGGCACCTTCTCCCAACGGGAGAAGGGTGGGA
>JAGWUY010000049.1 GCA_028868255.1 Alphaproteobacteria bacterium
TAGACTTGGGCGAGAATGACTTTTCTAAGAAAAGTCATTCCGCTCCAGGTCAGCGAGGCCTTGAGTTGTGGGGCAAACCTCGCAGAGTTCAGCCCAACTGGGGCCGAAACGGGTTACAAACACACTAATCTAAATTGAAAGACGATTACTCGTCTGAATCATCCTTGGCCGAACCATCGGTGATGCGCGCCGCAATCAAACCGGCATTGGCGCGGATCGCAGCCTCAATCTTGTCGGCCATTTCTGGATTATTTTTCAGAAACGCCTTGGCATTGTCGCGGCCCTGGCCAATGCGCTCACCATTATAGCTATACCAAGAACCAGATTTTTCAACCACATTGGCCGTCACCCCCAGATCGACCAATTCGCCAACCTTGGAAATGCCCTCGCCATACATGATGTCGAATTCAACCATCTTGAATGGAGCAGCAACCTTGTTCTTGACCACTTTCACACGGGTCTGGTTACCCACCACCTCTTCCCGGTCCTTGATCGCGCCAATGCGGCGGATATCGAGACGAACTGAGGCATAGAATTTCAAGGCATTGCCGCCCGTTGTGGTTTCAGGACTGCCAAACATCACACCAATCTTCATGCGGATCTGGTTGATGAAAATCACCATGCAATTGGATTTGGAAATCGAACCCGTCAACTTGCGCAAAGCCTGGCTCATCAAGCGCGCCTGAAGACCGGGCAAACTGTCGCCCATTTCACCTTCCAGTTCAGCCTTGGGCGTCAAAGCCGCCACAGAATCCACCACCAGAACTTCAACAGCACCAGAGCGCACCAGCGTATCTGCAATTTCCAGCGCCTGTTCGCCTGTGTCTGGCTGCGAAATCAGAAGATCACTCACATTCACACCCAGCTTGCGGGCATAAACCGGATCAAGCGCATGCTCAGCATCCACAAAGGCGCAAATGCCGCCGCGTTTCTGGCATTCAGCAATCGTCTGCAACGCCAGTGTGGTCTTGCCGGAAGATTCCGGCCCATAAATTTCAATCACCCGCCCCTTGGGCAGGCCGCCAATGCCCAAAGCAATATCAAGGCCCAGCGAACCCGTAGAAATGGATTCCACCTCAACCACTTGGTTGGCCCCCAGCTTCATAATCGAGCCTTTGCCGAACGCACGCTCAATCTGGCTTAAAGCCGCTTCCAGTGCCTTGGTCTTATCCATTCCAGAATTCTCAACAACCTTCAGTGACGCTTGCCCCATAGCAGGTACTCCTCTATCTCATTTGCGTTGCCCAGATGCAAACACCAACAGGGTGTTCCATCCATGTTTCTTGTATGTTCTATTTTAGTTCTCGTTGCAAGCGCAATCTGTGAACAAAATAATTCACATTGAGATCAATATCTTAAGGAGTCTAGAACCCGCTTTCGCGCAAGAACACGGAAACAAGCCGTCCAAAGACTTGTTCTGCCAGGCTGGTCGACTCAGCCGCCACAGTCACAGTGCCGCGCCGCGCCTGAGATGGAGCAGCAATAGCCGCAGTCAATTTGATGGGTAAAACCCCAGAAACGGGCATTGGCCTGCCGCCTTCCTGCGCCATTGCAACTGCCCCACCGTTGAGAGATGAGAGATATGTGCCTTCGATTCCAGCACTGCCCGGCACGCCCAAGCCCTGCACCTTAGCTGCAATAGCCACCGCCGCACCATCTTCAACAATGAACACCGCCGCCTGCCCAGTTTTGAGCCGCGCTTGGTCACGCTCATTCACCAGACCCGCCACCACAGCACCTTCTGGTTTCACCACATGCAGCAGCAATTGATCCCGCCCCAGCCAAGTGCCTTGCCCCACCCCCGAAATGAGATCTCCTACAATGCCGGAAATCGGCGCGCGCATCTCCAACTTGGCTTCGCGTTCGGTGAGGCCTTGCAGCGTATCACGCAGGGCCTGCTGTTCTTGCTGCAGGGAAAGCGATTGTGCCAGATCACGGCTGTCGGCGGCAATGCGCGCCAGCTTGGCATCCACCACTGCCAATCTTAGACTAGCCAACTCTTGCTTCTGGCCAATCTCTGGAGAATAGAGCTGAGCCAGCCTCTCACCCGCCACCACCTTTTGTCCGGAATGCACATAGATGCCCATCACGCGCGAGGCTTCAGGCGGATAGACCCACGCCTCTTGTGCCGGCAGCAAAACGGCAGGAATGCTCACACTGCGGCTCAGGGGAAGAATACTTAACACACAAATGGCCAACACAATTGAACTCGTAACAATCGCCCGCGGCGTAGCAAACATTTTAAGCCCACCCAATTGCCCCCACCCCTTCAATTCGCGCCAGATCGGCCACAGTATAAAAAACCAAAGTTCAATGGCTCCCATCGGAATGCCAATGGCCTTGGGAAACATTTGATAAACGGTGTAAGCAATGCCGAGATAAAGCGACAAGCGATAAACCCAAACGCCAAAGGCATAGCTCACTAAGAACCTGTGCAATCCGGGGCGAAACTGTTCAGGCACATCTTCGCGTGGGGCAAACAACCACTGCCGCACCTGCCAGGTGGCAAGCGCAAAGGCCCGTGGCCCCAGATTAAACATGCCCAAGCCATCCGCCAAAAGATGATAGCCATCAAAGCGCATGAAGGGCGAAAGATTGATAAACACCGAAGTGATCCACGCCGTGGCGGATATGAAATAGGCCATGGAGCGCCAAGGGCCATCGGGCAGAAAGGCCCACAGAAACAGTGCAACAATGGCAATGGCTATTTCTACCATCACACCTGCCGCATCAATCAGCATGCGCTGCCGCCGGCTTTTCAAGCGCCAAGCGTCGGTTGTCTCCGTGTAAAGCATAGGTGCCAAAATCATGAAGGCCAGCCCCATCACAGGCACGCGCACTCCAAAATGCCGGGCCACAAAGCCATGCCCCAATTCGTGAAAAAATTTCAGCCCCACCAGCGTCAGTGAATACAGCGCCAAACCTTCCAGCGAAAAGAAATCAAAAAATGTTGAAGCAAATTTATCCCACTGCCGCAGGGCAAAATATCCGCCCACAATGCCAATCACCAGCAACAACCACAGCATCATTCTGCTGGCCAAGAAGCGGGCAAAGGGCAGCAACGCATCGAGCAACGGCGTAGGATTAAAAAGCGGCACCCTAAAGAACAAATAATTGTGCAGAGCTTGTTCAGCCAGGCTGTGCTCGCCGCGCTGAAACTCGCCCTCCAGCGCGGCGCTGCCCCCGGCCGGCTGTACAGTCAGGCGCGCTTGCGCCAGAAAACCAGAAAATTCTGCCACGTCGCTGATGTCCACCCGCGCCATTTGCGCCACCGGCCCCGCCAGTCCCAAGTGCCAAAACTCGAACATTCGTGCGGCTTCATCTGGCAGCCGGAAAAATTTGTGGCGCAACGGGTCATGTAAAATCACACCCCCGGCGCCGGTTGCATCGCGCCCCGCGTCAGAGATCGCAAGCTCTCGCCGCACTATCGGCAAGGGTGAGGTTTCACCGAATGCGGCGGCGGGCGCGCTCACGCCTCACATCCCCAAATACTGGCGCAACGCTGCAATGGGACGCCGGAAAAGATAAAAGCCCAAGCTCACCTGCTGCCCCGCCACTTGAGCAGTGCCGCGAGAGCCGATGCGCAGTTGCGCCTCTTCCCCCAAGGGTTTTGCCTTCAAGCTATAAGCCAACAGCCCGCCAGCTTTTTCGGTTGCATGATAGCTCATCTCAAATAAGTTGGCCGCACGAGGGCGCAGAGGATCAGCATCAAAAAACAGCTTCACGCGAGAAGATTGTTCAAGCGAAATGGAATCATGCACCGCAAGGTCAATGCGGTAAGCCACATCTGACGGATCAGCCACCTCCATAATTTTCTCACCCACGCGCACTGGCTTGCCAATCAGATCAGATTTTGCGGCATAAACCAAAACGCCCGCTTTCGGCGCACGCGCGACTGATCGGTTCAGCAGGCTCACCGCATAATCACGTTCAGCATGCGCCAAATCAACCTCGGCCTGAAGTTCTCCCATGGCTCGCTTGGCATCAAGATCTGTGAACGCACCGTTTTGCGCCGCTGCCAATTTGGCTTCGGCCACAAAGGCTTTCTGTGCAGCAATAGTGGCTTCGGCGCGCAGCACGGTGTCGTCAAAACGAAACAGAACCTCTCCTTCCTTCACGTGTGTATTGGGTTCGGCAATCACCTCCGAGATTGCGCCATCCATCGGCGCCGTCACCAGCGCTGGCTCACGCGCAATCACCTCAAACGGGGCAAGCGATGTCATGGGAACCGGAATAAAAAACAACACCGCCAACACGAGTGCGGCAGCAGCCAAAGCCCATCGCGGCACCGCAAACTTGCGCAACAAAGTTGGCGGTGTCAGCGCCAAAAAAGCATGGCCATAGGTTTGGCCCAAACGCTTGGCGATCAACACTTCAGCTTCATCAAAGGCCTTGGCCCTCACAAACAAAATGCCACCAAAGCAAGCGCCCTTTCGCCTGTCTAAGAATGGTGCCCAAAACCCATGCTCAAACGGATATGCCTCTTGCTTGTGGGAGAATTTTAAGTTGATAGGCACAGGCTCACGCAAGTCCTTGGCCTTACGCAAATTCATCACCAATTGACGAAACAATGGCGCCTGCGCATCAACCCGCGCAATGCTGGAGGCAAGCTCAACCTTTGGCACCCCGCGCCGATCAAGCCTGATCCAGAAGGCTTGTTCATGGCCCACCAGCGCTTGTGTTTCATTCAAGGCATGAAGGCCGATGGCGCTGGCCGTAGGCAGGTTACGAATTTCCCCTTCAAGGGCCACCAGCCTCTCGAGCTTTGATGGCCCTTGCGGTCGTGGCGGAGGTGCAGCCGCCGCGGCCGGAAAAGGAATGGTTTTTGCTGTCGCAGCTTGCACCACATGAGGCAAGGCCGGGTGTGTGCGGTAGGGGCTGTTCATGGTTCAAATAGCCGCCTTTTCTGGGGAGAGAGTACACACACCCGGACCTCAACTTCCAGCCGGGTTGAACGTCGCCGTTCCACTCATGCCGGGAAGCACCGAATTATTGTCACCAACAAGAACGCCAAAGGCTTTAATCGTCTGGCTCACGGCATCCACCATGGCCCCCACCCGCACAATCTTGGCCGAGACAGTTTGGCCTGTCTCATCGATCGAAAATTGGAAAGTCGCACCAAGCTTCATCCAGTTCAGCCACTTTGAAGGGACGATGGTTTCTATTTCCAGCTTTGACGTGTCCACAATCTTAATCAGCGGCTGGTTGGGCGCAGGGCTTTCATGTTCTTGCGCAATGCGCTGCACCATGCGCCCATCAAACGGCGCCTTGAAACTGCATGAACCTGTGCGCGCCGCCAAGGCATCAGCCTCAGCCTTCGCCTTTACCAACTGGGCCATTGAGATTTCGACTTCGTTGCTTCCCATTGCCCCACGGTCGGCCAGCTTCTTGTTGTTGCTATAAACCAATCCGGCCGCATGTGCAGCAGCACGTGCCGCCGCCACTTCAGATTGATAGCGCCTGCAATCGAAAGCGATCAGCAATTGCCCCACCTTAAAGGCCTGGCCTTCCAGCACGGGCAGTTTGTCAATCCGCGCCGCATAATCCATCGCAATTGTTGCTTCCGTCAGCGCTTTTACAACGCCCCTTGCCTTTGCATCCTCTGCAGCACTGGCATAAGAAACAATCGCATCAACAAGCAAAATCGTAAGCGTTACCAGCAGCAGATTAGCCAAGATCATCAACCCGCTCAAAAACGGATTGCTCTTTATAAATTTTAACATAAATGCCCTCCCCGGCAGTGTTAGGAATTAAGTTCCTGAGCGATCGCCGCGTTCAATCCATACGCCGCGCAAAGCGGTGGCCAGTGCATCCACACTTTCGGTCCCATTCACACCTTCCCCAAAGGGGTCAATACCGATCGAGGCATAGACATTTGCAAAAGCATTTTGCAAATCAGCATAGGCAACATCATATTTGATCGAGGCCAGCAGCGTGTTCATCTCTTCGCGGATCAATGCCTGTTCGCTTGAAGCATTTGTGGCCGCCGAGGCCCTTACCTGATTGAGAATTCGGGACTGAACATTATAGAAGTCGTTCGTGTCCTTAAGAATTTCCGCCTGGTGATAGAAACGTGCGCGAGCCGTATGCACCTGCGTAAAAACGGCCATGGTCATGGCCAAAGCCTGTTCACGGGTCAGGGCCGCGCGGGCCTCATTGCTGCTCTTGATAGCCGGATAAGAAAAAAGGCGCATAACGTTCCAGCTTGCTTTCGCTCCCCAGCTTAGCCAGTTGCTGTTGTAAAGTAGGTCATTGGAATCCCAGTTTGTGCCACCGTAAACACTGATGCCGGGCAGCAACTCCAACAATGCCGCACTCGCTTCTTTGGCAGAAATACGTTCCTTCAAAAGTGCTTCGTGCAATTCGGGGCGATGGATCATGGCTGTTTCAACCAAGGTTTCAGCGCTTTGATTGAGCTTAAGAGCAATTGCACCGCGCTTTGGAATAGCCAGCGAGAAATTCGTTGAAGGTGGAATATTCATCAACGCGGCAAGCTGCAATTTAGCGGTTTTGAGATCGCGCTCCATCTCATGGATCTGTTTGCGAATATCAACGAGTTCACGTTGATAGGTCAGCGCCGTCAATGGGGCCAAGGCCCCTTCGTGGGACAGTGAGCGCGAATTGGCCAAAGCGGTGTTCACCCTACCTTCAAGCGCATTGAGGCCCGCTAGCAAACGTTCGGCACTCGCTGCGCGCCAATAAGTGGTGCGCACATCTTCGATGATGCGGTTAACCACCTTGCGCTTGCTTTCCTGTGCAATCAAAGCCTCATCGCCCGCTTGTTTGGCACGTACGTAGGACAATCCAAAATCGAGGACGTTCCAAGATGCGCTGATGTTGGCATCAAAAGTTTGTGCCTGGCTTGACGTTGAAGCATCGGCAGATTTCAACCCCGTAGTCAGTGAGCGCGAATATCCACCTGAATTGGGGTCGCGGCCTGAATAGCCCCAATTGCCCGCCACTTGCGGCAACATGGCCGCTGATTTTACATCAGCCGCGCGTGCTTGCAGCGTGGTGTTCATCATTTCAACCTTATAGTCGAGGTTATATTTCAGGGCCCGTGCCATCGCCTCATACAGCCCGATACGCCCTGAAACTGGCTCTTGGTTAGCCACCAATCCCTTGGCATTGCGGGCGACAAAACTATTAATTTCATCATCCGTCAGCAGGTCAGGTTTTGCCGTACAGCCCAGAAGGAGGCTGGTGCTCAAAAAAAGTGCTAAACGCAAAGTCTTCATCGTGTTGCCCTCAAATTCCCGTAAAAGATGTTTTTAAAAATGAATAATACTAGAGATTGTATATTGACTCGTGGCAATTTGCATTCCACAGCCCGCAGTTAGGTTGACGGAAGGTGAGACAGGGTTTGCACCCAAGCCCGTGTGCCAGAGTTGGCCATTTGAAGCTGAGAAGCTTCAAACAGCGATAAGGTTTTTTCGCTTGGTTTATGTGCCGTTATAATCTCAGACGTTTGCAAATTCAGATCGACATACCACCGCGCAATACGCCCATTGGGCAAACGGCCTGTAATCATTAACTCAAGCCATTCCTGCCCAACAGGAACATTGATTACCACATCCCCTTGCCCAAGGTTCAGTGCATAGGATGGCAATGGCTTGCCATTGGCTTGCATGATTGAAACAACCTTGGCCCCGGGAGCAATGGCATCAACACCCACAAACAAGGCTCCATCCCATTCGACCGAATGCACGCCCAGCGCCTTGCCTTGCGGCCCGGACAACGCCAACACCAAACCATCGCCCTCATAGGGGGTCTGCTCCAGCATATCGAACAATTCATTCATCCAACTTGCTGTGCGTCCTTGGCGGCCCAGCCATTCAACCAGTTGCGTAATGTGGTCAGACCTGTTGTCGAGATCAGTCAACGCATGGGTATCGCTCATTTGATGAACGGTGCGCGAGATGATGTGGTCATTTTCCACTGGCGTTGCGTTGTGCAAATCCTTCATGCTTTCCACCACTGGCAGAACAATGGGTTGAATGTCATTGCGCGGTGGCTCAACCGGCACCCCGGGCCCAGGAACATGAGGCCCCGGGATAGGTGAGTTGCCAGCAGGCACCTTCACCTCAAGCAAGAAGGTTGAGGTTATCGTTCCACCATGATGATCATCAGCTGTGACCACCACTGTGTAAGGTCCACCCGCTGAACTGCCCACTGCCGGCGAGCCTGAAATCAAGCCCGTCACCGGGTCAATTGAAAGTCCAGGTGGCAAGCCCGTCGCGCTGAATGTCAAGACATCGGGTGTATCGACATCATGGAACACGCCAGCTGTTGGCAAGCTCACGGGTGTGCCTTCAAAACCAGTGGCGGGCGGCAACGGTGTTGACGTTGGCGCGTCATTCACCCCATGAATGTCGAGCGTCAGCGTGGCTTGGCCTGTTCCACCATTCCCGTCAGAAATGGTATAGGACAAAACCTCTTGGACCAAGGCCCCCATCGGCAATGTGTTTGCCAAAGCATTTGGCGTGAAAATCCATGCCCCGTGGCTATCCAATGTCAAAGTGCCGTATGTGAGCACAATAGGTTGCCCCACCGTTCCACCCGCTACTCCAACCACAGTCAAAAGATCAGCATCTGGCGCAGTGTCATAATCGCCAGTCATCGGATCAGCCAATACATTGCCGCTTTGGTCATGGTCTTCGTTACCGCCCGTTGCATGGTCATCCTCCGCCACAGGTGGCAGGTTGGTCACGGTGATGGTGACGGTGGTTGTGGTGAGCACACCATGACTGTCGGTTCCGATGATGGTGACGAGATACTCACCCGGTGTTCCGGTATTGCTGTTCTGCGAGGCATCGGCAGGTGGTGTGCCTGTCAGTTGGCCTGTTGTGGGGTCAATGGTCAGCCATGAGGGGGTTGCCGGATCAAGCGTGAAGCTGATCGGCTTGCCTTCAGGGTCAACCATGAAGCTCGACACATCAATTGGCGTGATTGCTGCACCATCTGTGGTGGTGGGATCCGGAATGATGTTGAGTGGATCAGGCGCCGGTGTCGGGTTGGTGGGGGTTCCCGGATTGTTGGGATCAATCACCACAATCGGATCATTGGCCCCATTGATGGTCAGCGTCAGTGTGGTGGTTGATGTTGCACCATTGCCATCCGAGACCGTATAGCTGATCGTCTCGGTCGCCGTGGTTCCTTGATCAAGCCCATTATAGGCTGTGCCCGGATCAAAGCTGTAAGAGCCATCGGCATGCAAGGTCAAAACCCCACCGCCCGCTGTGGTGAACGGCACATCCAGCGTGATCGCTGTGCCAGCCTGATCAGCCGACACAACAGTCAGGGGATCAGTATCAGGCGCTGTGTCATGGTCAACACCTGAGCCTGGAACCGTGTTCCCCGCCCCGGTCAGCACATTGCCATTGAGCACTGGCCCATCTTCACCCACAGCACTCGCATCCGCCACCGCCACAGGTGGCAGGTTGGTCACGGTCAGTCGGAATTGCGCTGGGGTTTGAGCACCCTGAGCATCAGTAGCGATCACCACCACATCATAGAGACCAGCTATATTGCTATTGGAGTTTTGCGAAGCATCCGCAGGCGCTGTTCCGCTAATTTCACCGGTTGTGGGATCAATGGATAGCCAACTTGGTGCGCTTGAGGCCAAACTATAAATCAAAACACCGCCTTCAGGATCGGAAAATGTTCCAACCGTAAGTATTGAGACAACACTTCCATCTCCTGTAGTTTGGTTAGGAATTGGTGTTGCCAAACCTGGTGGATCATTCACAGGAATCATCTGGATGGTAGCCACCGCCGGTGCAGATGTCAGATTGCCGGAATCTGTCACAGTGAAGCTGAGCGTGCGATCCCCCGCAGTAGGGTTTTGCGACGTGTTTTCATAAGTCACGCTTTGTACAAGCGCAGCAAGATCAGCCGGCGCCATCGGCACTGCCGCACCTGCCAGGTTGGTGATAGTAAAAGTCCCTGTGCTTGACACGTAAGAAATTGAAACTGTCGTGCTGCCCACAACAGCTGTGTGTGTGGCATCAGCATTCGCGGGGAAAGGCTGCCCTGCAATGGTGATCACTTCTGCTGCTCCATCACTGATCGCAGCGGAGACAATCGTAAGCGAAGTGATATCACCTTCACCAATGTCAGTCACACCTGCCACTGGCATTGCCACAGCAACAGGTGCATCGCCTTCTGTGAAGCTTGTTGTATGCCCCAGGTTTGAGTCGGATACACTGGCGGCAGAGTTCAAATCCAAAACTGGCGTGTCGTTGACTGGTGCCACATTAAAAGTCATCGTATTTGCAACAGGATCAGTATCTGCTCCTGGAGTTGGGAATACGCGTTGGAACTTGATGTCATCAATAAACAGATCGTTGCCAAACCCACCAGGCGCATTGTTGATCAAAACAAAACTATATGTTCCGGCGGGCAGATTGGCGGGCAATGTATAGGTCTGCCAGGCATTGGCGCTTGTTGTAAAATCTGGCAAACTGCCAGTGTCCATGGTTGCAACAACAGTATTCGTCGAATCCAATATTTGAATCCGCACATTTGGTTTGATCGTCAGAGCATTGGCGTTGGCGAGTGCCACACTGACTTGATAGGCATCGGCCGTTGAGACAGTAACAGTTTGACGATAAAACTCTCCGGGCGCAACTGAAGCATTCACTTCCATAAAGCGACCGTTCAAGTCACCTGTATGATCCCGGAAAGACAAGTCTGGATAGAAGGTCGTTGTTTGAGCCCACCAATCGCCTGTTCCTGCAATTGAATCTGTCAGAACATAATTGCCATCAGTTACAACTCCGGAACTGTCATAGACATAATTTGTGGTACCTGTCAGGCCAGCACCCGCAAAATCAATGCGGCCGTTGCCCACGCCAAAGGTCTCACTGAACACGTCTGCAGTAGCAATCGTTCCACCTGTGTCTTGGACGCGGAATGTAAAATCCGCATAGGGGCTTCCATTGGCATTGGCAGCAGGCGTAAAAACCAGAAGCCCTGCATCGATATCAGCAATTGAAATCACTTGCCCAACAACAACAGGAACACCATTGTTGGTCAACATACCACTTGTTGGCAAGCTATCGATTATCACATCCTTAAAATTGTCGGGCGGCGAATCAACAGGATCGCTGAATCCAAAATTTGCTGCTGTGATCACAATTGGCATATCTTCGTTCAACGCCACTATTGAATCAGCGCCAGTTGGCGGCTCCTTTGTCGGGATCACGGTAATCGTGGTCGTCGCGGGGGCAGAATTCAAATTGCCGTCATTGACTGTGACGACCACATGACGGTCAGCCCCTGTCGGGTTTTCTGAACTCGAAGCAAAAGTAATCGCAGCAATTGCGGTCTGATAGTCCGCCATGCTGGCGCTGCCAGTCAGTGTTATCGAATGCGTCATTGGGTCATAGGTCGAAGCTGTGATAGTGCCTGGCATTGCACCCGCTGCCAAAAAGTCTCCCAAAGCGGGGTCAGTTAGGACAATCGTCGCAGATTGCAGAATTGTATTGTCGGGATCACTGATAGCGACAGTCGAATCAGAAATCGTGACGGCAGCTCCATTTTCAACGTAGAGCGTCTTATAGTTGACGCTCGTGCCAGCCCCATTCAGGTCTACCACGGGCGCGTCATTGATCGACGTCACGTCGACAAAAGCACGGCGCAAAGGTGAACTATTGGTGCCGTCATTCACTTGGAAGGTGATGTCACGTTGAACGGCGGACGGATTTTCAGCGGCACTGGCAAAGGAAACTGCTTCCAACGCAGCTTTATAGGCGGCAACCGTGGCTGTGCCCGTGAAGTCGATCACCTGGTGGCCGCTGCCATCTACGCCCACGGTGTAAGCAATGCCGCCCACTGTGCCAGAGCCACCCGTGACTGCCAGAACGC
>JAGWUY010000315.1 GCA_028868255.1 Alphaproteobacteria bacterium
GGTGGTTACACTTCAGCTGAAAATCATGCAAATCAAGCTGGTGAAAGCAGGCGATACCATTGGCTATGGTGCAAGCTGGAAAGCCATGCGCGACAGCCGCATTGCCATTTTGGGCGCAGGTTACCGTGATGGAATCCCACGTCGTCTGTCATCTTCGCTGACTTCTGCACCCGCCTTTGGGTTTGTGGCAGGTGCGCGTGCTCCCATTGTTGGGCGCGTTTCCATGGATGTGATGGCAGTTGATGTGACGGATATTCCGGATGCGCAAGTAAGGTCAATGGTTGAAATATTTGGTCCAAACATCCCGCTGGATGAGGCGGCGGCAGCAGCGGGCACTATTTCATGGGAAGTGCTGACACATCTGGGCAACCGCTATTGCCGCCGCTACATTGGCGGCGAATCGAAGGATTGAGCTTTGAATATTCTTGCTGCCATTGGTCGTTTGTTTTTGCTGTTCTGCGCTGAGGTGGGGCGCACCGCGTTGTTCACCAAGGATGCGCTATTGGTGGGCCTGAGCCCCCGCATTTATGGCGGGCAAATTGCAGCGCAGTTTTTCCGCATCGGCTACACCTCATTGCCTGTGGTGGCGATGACCGCTTTTTTCACCGGCGGCGCTTTGGCTTTGCAAATTTATACCGGCTCATCGCCGGCTACGGCGGGGCAATTGGTGCCCTCTATCGTGGCCATCGGCATCACCCGTGAACTTGGGCCTGTGCTGGCGGGCCTCATGGTGGCCGGCAGGGTGGGGGCATCCATCGCCGCTGAACTTGGCACCATGAAAGTGACTGAGCAGACAGACGCGCTGGTCACACTTTCTACCAACCCGTTCAAATATCTTGTTGGGCCGCGCTTGATTGCTGCTGTTGTTTCACTCCCCTTGCTGGTGGCGATTGGCGATACGATCGGTATCATGGGGGGTTATGTTGTGGGCACGCGTTCACTGGGGTTCAACGGCTTCAGCTACATTAAAACCACTGCCGATCAACTTCATTTTTCTGATATTTCGTCAGGGCTTATCAAAGCGGCAGTGTTTGGCTTTATCATTGCGCTCATGGGCTGTTACCATGGTTTCAATTCCAAGGGTGGGGCGCAAGGCGTGGGCCGTGCTACCACCAACGCTGTAGTGTCATCTGCCATCATGATTTTGGCTGCGAATTTTGTACTCACCTCTTTGTTGTTCGGAAAGCTTTGAAATGAGTGCGTATATTGAACTACGTGACGTGCGCAAATCTTTTGGTGACAAGCAAGTTCTGAACGGCGTTAGCCTCACGGTGGAGAGGGGTAAATCTCTTGTTGTCATAGGTGGCTCTGGCACAGGCAAATCTGTGATGCTGAAATGCATCCTTGGCATTTTGCAGCCAGATTCCGGTGAGATCAAAATCGCAGGCGAAAATGTGGTGGGCCTGAAAGGCCAAGCGCGAGATGAATATTTGCGCCGCTTCGGCATGTTGTTTCAGGGGGCTGCCCTTTTTGACTCGCTCAGCGTGTGGGAAAATGTGGCCTTTGGACTGATTCAGGGGCGGCATGTGCCGCGCGTGCAGGCGCGTGAGATTGCGATTGAAAAATTGGGACTTGTTGGCCTCAATGCTGATGTGGGCAAGCTTTACCCCGCAGAACTTTCAGGCGGCATGCAAAAACGTGTGGGGCTGGCACGCGCGATTGCAGCTGATCCAGAAATCATTTTCTTTGATGAGCCGACCACGGGCCTCGACCCGATCATGGCCGATGTGATCAACAACCTGATTGTCGATTGTGTGAAGCGCTTGGGCGCTACCACCATTTCCATCACCCATGATATGGCCTCGGCCCGCAAGATCGCCGATCAAATTGCCATGATTTATAAAGGCGAAATCATCTGGCAGGGCGACGCGCGCATGATTGATCGCAGCGGCAACGCCTATGTTGATCAGTTCATTTTGGGTCGCGCTGATGGACCGATCAAGATGGATGTGTTGAAGGGCTAATCAGCCCTTTCGCTTCCCAAACCACATGCGGCTCATAATGTCCTTGTCGCCGCTCATGCGCTCTTTCACTGCGGCGGCGACATGCAGCACAATCACCAGAAACAGGATCAATGCCGTCCACGCATGAAGTAGGCGAGAGGGTAGAGTGCTGAGTGTTTCTGGCAAAGGTGTTCCCGGATGTTCCCACACCGAACTCACGAGGAAACCCGTGTACCAGCCGCTGCCAATCATCAGAAACACCAGAATATAGAGCAGGTAGTGAATAGGCGTGCGCAGTTTGCCAGCGCCTTCTTGCTGGTGCGCCGTGGGGGCGGGGCGGCTGGTGAACAAGCGTGTGATGAGGCGGATGATCATCAGGCTGAAAATCGTTAGGCCAA
>JAGWUY010000050.1 GCA_028868255.1 Alphaproteobacteria bacterium
ACCGGGGCCCAAACCAAAGGCCGAACCAATCAAGGTTTCGCCCATTTCGGGTTGGCGGATTGCGCGGAACATCAGGTCAGCGGCATAAATGCCCAATATGACAACACCTGATTTTGCCATAACTCAAACCCCCAATTTCACATCCGGAGCGATCACACCCATCTTGAAAATAAAACAGCCGTAGAAACGGCGGTCGCTGCTCTGGATCACGCAATAGGCTTTTTTGGCGCGTTCATAAAACGCAAAGCGCTCCACTGTGCCCATAGGCCAAGATTTGCCTTCAGCCCTATCTATTTCGGCCTGCACTTCTTTGGCGATGGGCAAAAGCTCATGCGGCGCGCCCACCACCTCCATGCGCAAAGCTGCGCCCTCAACGAATGTATCCAAAGGCACGAGTGATAAAATGGCGCGGGCGGTTGTGGGCGCATCCGCATCTATCTTTAACAACTTGCCATAGGTGGTTTGCTTGGCGACCGTATCAGCAGGAAAATTGGTGTCACAAATCACCACGTCATCGCCATGGCCCATGAGGCGAAGCGCGTGCAGAACATCGGCATTGAGTAAGGGATCAAGATTTTTCAGCATTTGCGTTTCCTGTTTGCAGGAAGACTAACTTGCTGAATTTGGTTTGTCACGCAAGATGACAGAAGAATTTCCTGTTTCATTTACCTGCAAGAACTTGTCATCCCGACGCAAATTGGGAACCAGACTGTCAAAGATTTGTGGCGTTGAAAGTCTGAACCCCGACTTTCGTCGGGGTGACAAACTGTTCGGTTTCGTGCGCAACGAAACTAAATATCTTTCATCAGCCTCAAGGCATCATAGATCGCAGCGTGAGTGTTGCGGGCCGACACCGCGTCCCCAATGCGGTAAAGCACAAATTGGCCATCCGGATTTTTGGACACATGCTGCGCGCCGCCATTGATCAAAGTGTTGTAATCCACCTCCCCCAGATTTTTGGAGTGCGGCTTTAGGGCAAAATAAATCTCATCCAAAGGTCTCGTGCCATGGTTGACCACCACTTGATCCACCAGCCGCTCGCGGCGCACCCCACCATAATCACTGCCCACAATGCAGCGCAGCTGGTTACCCTCGCGTACCACATCTTCCAACCGATAAGTCACGGTGAAAGTGGTGTCATATTTCTGCAGGCCGCGCATGTAGGGCACCAGATTCATGCCCATCACATCAGGGGCAAAGCTGCGGTCTGGCGTCATGATTTCAACCTTTGCCCCAGAAGCTGCAATCACCTCTGCGGCTTGCATCGCAGCATGATCACCCGCATCATCATAGAGCAGTACATTCTGGCCGGGCTTCACATCGCCCGACAAAATATCCCAAGCCGACACCACCAGATCATTGCCCGTAGCTAACACTTCGGTGTGTGGTGTTCCACCCGTCGCGATGATCACAACATCTGGATTTTCTGTAGTTACATCAGCGCTTTCGGCCCATGTGTTAAATTTAAACTTTACGTGCTGTTTGGTGCATTGCTGCATGCGCCAATCTATGATGCCGATCATTTCGGCGCGGCGCTTAGACTGGGCGGTCAGACGTACTTGACCACCGGCCTGTGGCGCTGCTTCAAACACGGTCACGTCATGGCCGCGCAGGCTGGCCACACGGGCCGCTTCCAAACCGCCAGGGCCTGCCCCCACGATCACCACTTTTTTTGCGGTCTTTGCTGGGGCGATGATGTGCGGCATCTTCACTTCCCGGCCTGTCGCCGGATTGTGAATACAATAGGCGTCACCCCCTTGATAAATGCGGTCGAGGCAATAGGTGGCACCCACGCAGGGGCGAATATCATCTTCGCGTTTTTCGATGATCTTGCGCACCAAGTGGGGGTCGGCCATGTGGGCGCGCGTCATGCCCACCATGTCGACTTTGCCAGACGCAATGGCGTGACGTGCGGTGGCAACATCAGGGATACGCGCGGCATGGAAAGTGGGGAAATCGGTGGCGGCTCTGATCTCGCCTGCAAAATCCAGATGCGGGGCCGAGGGCATGCCCTGAACGGGGATCACATCGGTTAAGGCGGCATCCGTATCAATATGGCCACGGATCACGTTCAGGAAATCCACAAGACCAGAGGCCTTGAGGCGCTTGGACATTTCAATGCCCTCTGCCTTTGTTGTGCCGCCAGGCATCGCCTCATCTGCGGCATAACGCACACCCACCAGAAACGCGTTGCCCACGCGCTTTCGAATCTCGCGCAGTGTTTCAAACAGAAAATGTAGCCTGCTCTCAATATCCGCCCCGCCCCATGGCGCATCCATCTGGTTGGTGGCGGGAGAAACAAACTGATCCAACAAATGGCCGTAACACTCAAGCTCAATGCCATCCATGCCTGCGGCCTTCATGCGCTCGGCTGCATCACCAAAGTCCTTAATGATGCGAGCAATATCCCAATCCTCAATCAGTTTGGGAAAGGCCCGGTGCGAGGCTTCGCGGTGATAGGACGGTGAAACCACGGGCAGCCACTCACCCTTGCTCCAACCTGTGCGGCGGCCCAGATGGGTGAGTTGGATCATCACTGCGCAATCATGCTCATGCACTTCGTCCGTCAGTTTTTTCAGCCAGCCCACCACTTCGTCTTTATAGGCCAACACGTTGTTGAAAACCGGGGGTGAGTCTTTCGACACAGCGGCGGAGCCTGCAGTCATGGTCATGGCAATGCCACCCTTGGCGCGTTCCACATGATAGGCGCGGTATTTATCCTTGGGCATTCCATCTTCAGGATAGGCGGGCTCATGCGATGTCACGATGATCCGGTTTTTGAGCTTCAAATGCTTCAATTGATAGGGCTGAAGCAGTGGATCAGATGATTGCATTTTTCATTTCCAAGTTGATCGCTACACTCTATCGCAGGGACGGGTGCTTGCAAGGTGCAATCAAATCAAGCCATAGATGACCCAAATTCAAGGGATATTTCATGCCTGGGCAACATTCGACACAATCTTTCCGCAACGGTGTTTTGTTGATTATCGGCTCTGCCCTGGTGTGGAGCTTTGGCGGCACCATTTCGCGCTTTCTGGCCGTGCATGACAGCTGGACGGTGGTGTTCTGGCGGTCGCTTTTTGCTGCGTCATTTCTGCTGGTCTATATGCTGGCGACGAGTGGATTTTCGGCCACCACTGCCATGTTTCGCAACATGGGTTGGGCGGGCCTTGCCGTGGCTTGTTGTTTTGCCGTGGCCTCGACCAGTTTTGTGGTGGCGCTGGCCTATACCACGGTTGCCAATATCTTGTTGATGCAGGCGGGTGTGCCGCTTTTGGCAGCCTTGCTTGCTTGGATTTTGTTCCGTGAAGCCGCGACCACCGCCACAAAGCTTGCGATTGCAGCCGTGATCGCGGGTGTTGGCATCATGGTTTCAGAATCGCTCACGGGTCGTGTTTCGCCCATTGGAGATGGCTTGGCGCTGCTGATTGCCTGCGTGTTCGCCATTGCCACAGTTTTGACGCGGCGCCACGCCGAAGTGAAGATGTTGCCTGCCGTTTGTCTCGCCACCACCATGGCCGGGGTTTTTGCCTGCTTTATGGCGGGGGGCTTTGCCGTTTCACCTGTTGATCTTGGATTGCTGGTGCTGTTTGGGGCCGTCAATCTGGGGGCGGGGCTTGCCATGTTCTCTAATGGGGCGCGGCTGATTCCCGCTGCGCTGGCTGCTCTTATTGGCACGCTGGAGCCTGTGCTTGGCCCAATCTGGGTGTGGCTGATCCACAATGAAGTGCCATCGCCGCGCACCATCATTGGCGGTCTTGTTGTTTTTGTTGCATTGCTTGCGCATTTGGTGGTGCAAGCTAGAATGCAACCGCAAATCAAAGAGGAATTTCCCCATGCGCATTGAAGCCATCTCTGCCGGACGCAATGTTCCAAAAGAGGTCAACGTGATCGTTGAAGTGCCCGTGGGTGGCGAGCCGATCAAGTATGAAATGGACAAGGAAGCCGGCACACTGGTGGTGGACCGCTTTCTCTATACGTCCATGCGCTATCCCGGCAATTATGGCTTCATCCCGCATACCCTCTCAGGCGATGGCGACCCGGTGGATGTGTTGATTGCTAATCAACGCGGCATTGTGCCGGGCGCTGTGGTGGCCTGCCGCCCGGTGGGTGTTCTCAAAATGCAGGATGAAGCCGGTGGCGATGAAAAGATTATCGCTGTTCCCGTGCCGCGCCTCACGCGCCGCTATGAGAATGTGCATAACTATCTTGACCTGCCAGACATCACCATCAAACAGATTGAACATTTCTTTGTGCATTACAAGGATCTGGAACCCGGCAAGTGGGTGAAGGTTCTGGGCTGGGGCAATGCCATTGAAGCCGAGCAGATGATTTTGGAAGGGATTGAGCGGGCGATGAAGGCGAAGAAGTGATCTTTCTCCTCGTCGAAACTTGCGGGGGCGAAAGCAAGGAATAGCCGCTGCCTTACGCGCTCTTTTTTGCGATGTACCGTACGCCGCTCAAGCCTTCAAAATGTGCGTCGCATGTCAAGAGGTCGGCACCATAGCTCTGCGCCGTTGCAAAAACTATTGCATCAGCTGTTGCCAATTTATGTTTGATGCAAAGCTCTGCGGCCAAGAGAGCGATTTTAGTATCCAGCGGAACAACAACGCATCGTTGGGTGAAAGCCACCATTTGATCGGCGTGGTCTTCGCCCATTTCTCGCGTCAACCACTTTGACAGTTCGAGCTGGACAATGGTTGGCACCAACACTTCAGCCTGAACTGGAATTTCCTTTTTTAACACCTTGGCAGTGGGCGTACCGATCAACCATTCGATCCATGCTGATGTGTCAACCACGCGCATCAGTAGCGGTCTTTTCGATCACGGAAATCATGTAGTTTAGCACCCTTCGCCATGCCAGCCAATTCAGACAACTCCGGCACAGGCACCAGCAAAACTCCCGTTCCTTTCGGCAAAAATGCAAATTGTTGGCCCGCCTTCCACGAGTTCTCGTGACGCACGGCTTTTGGGATTGAGATTTGAAATTTGGAGGACAGCGTTGCAATATCCATGGTTCTTACATTTCTCTATCGATGACTATGAGGTAAGATATAGTGAAAGATATGGCAATTGAAAAGAGCTAAACTCTCCCCTCCAACGCCTCTTTCAGCATTTCCAATTCCAGCCATTGCTCTTCAGACGCCGATAGTTCCTGCGCGGCGGCGGCGTGGCGGATCGAGGTTTTCTCGAAGAGTTTGGGATCGCGCGTGAACAGGTTGGCATCTGCCAGCACATGTTCCAGTTTCACCAATTCTGCTTTCAGCGCATCCATTTTGGCGGGCAGATTGTCGAGGGCATATTTTTCCTTGAAGGAGAGTTTGCGCTTCACTTGAGCGACAGGTTGCACTTCGGCGGAAACCGGCACCTCGCGAATTTCTTTTTCCTGATCTTTCAACTTGCGTGCGGCAACGCCTGCGCCGCGCTGGGCCAGCATATCGGTATAGCCGCCTGCATATTCCATCCATTTGCCGTCGCCCTCATACATGAGGGTGGAAGTGGCCACGCGGTCCAAGAAATCACGGTCATGGCTGACCAGAAGAATTGTGCCCTTGTAATCGGCCAGCATTTCCTGCAGCAGATCCAGCGTTTCCAGATCGAGATCATTGGTGGGCTCATCCAGCACCAGAAAATTGGAGGGCTTGGCCAATTCGCGCGCCAAGATCAGCCTTGCGCGTTCACCACCTGAAAGCACAGATACGGGTGTGCGTGCTTGTTCGGGCTTGAACAGAAAATCCCGCATGTAAGTGACCACATGTTTGGTTTCGCCGTTAATGGTGACCGATTGGCCCCTGCCCGCCGTGATCACATCCTGCACAAGGCTTTCAGGGTTTAGGCTTTGGCGGCTTTGATCCAGGGCCACGACGGAGAGATTGGTGCCCAGTTTAATCGTTCCACTATCTGGTTCAAGCAGACCTGTGATCAGTTTGATGAGCGTGGTCTTGCCCGCGCCATTGGGGCCAACAATGCCGAGGCGATCTCCGCGCAACAGCAATAAATCAAGGCCCGCAACAATGGGCCGATCGCCGTATGACTTTGAAATCTTCTTGGCCTCGGCCACCAGCTTTCCGGAAATATCTGCGGTGGAGGCCGAGAGCTTCACATTGCCTTGTGAGCCTACATATTCGCGCCGCTCGCTGCGCAACGAGCCGAGCAAGCCCACACGGCGCACATTGCGCTTTCGGCGCGCAGTTACACCATAACGCATCCAATGTTCTTCCGTGGCGATTTTTTGGGCTAACTTATGCTGGGCAATTTCTTCTTCTTCCAAAACCTGATCGCGCCATTCTTCAAAAAAAGCAAAGCCACGATTCATGCGTTTGGCCATGCCCCGGTCCAGCCAAATGGTGCGGTTGGTGAGCGCTTCCAGAAAGCGGCGGTCATGGCTGATCAAAATGAAGGCCGAGCGGAGCGATTTCAATTCCGCTTCCAGCCATTCAATCGCTGGTAAATCCAGATGGTTGGTGGGTTCATCCAACAAAAGAATATCAGGCTCTGGCGCCAGTGTGCGGGCGATGGCAGCGCGGCGGGATTCACCGCCAGACAACTGAGCCGGGTTTTCCTCTCCTGATAAGCCAAGCTCGTTCAAATAGTGGCGGCAACGATAGGGATTATCAGTGGGGCCCAAGCCCGCCTCCACATAGTCCAGCACCGTGGTGAAGCCTGCAAAATCAGGTTCCTGCGGTAAATAGCGGATGGTGGTGCCGGGCTGGAAAAAGCGCGTGCCGTCGTCGGTTTCAATGAGGCCTGCGGCGATTTTCAAAAGCGTGGATTTGCCCGAACCGTTGCGCCCCACAAGGCACATACGGTCATCACTGTGCAGCATCAATTCGGCCCCCTCCAGCACGGGCTTGCCGCCGAAGGTGAGCTTGGTATTTTGCAGATTGAGCAGAAGATTGGCCATGTTGGCGCGGGTGGTAGCCGATGTGCAGGCGGTTGCCTAGGGGGAGGTTTTGCTTAGCGACTCAAGAATCAAAGCTCCGTCACCCCGACGAAAGTCGGGGCCCAGACTTTCAGCATCCCAACCGTTTGACAGTCTGGTTTCCGACTTTCGTCAGGATGACAACATCATAAGGGAAACGCCTCGTCACTTTTTGCCCTTGGCTTTGAATGCAGCAAGGCCTTTGCGCAGTTCTTCACTTCGCGCAGCGCCAATGCCGCCCAAGGCCTCAAGCGCGCGCGGGCCGTCCTCCCCATCTGCGGCATTGATCATGATCTTGGTGGCGCTGGTGGCGAAGGCACTGCGGGCGCAGATTTGTGCAGCCATTTCTTTTGCCACCGCCAAGCTCTCACCCTGCGGGGTGATGCGGTCAATCACGCCCGCTGCCAAGGCCTGGTCGGCGGTCAAAGCTTCGCCCAAAAGCGCCATGCGCCGCACCACCTGGCTGCCAAAGCGCTGCACACAGCGCTGCGTGCCCGACCAGCCCGGAATGATGCCAAGGCCTGTTTCAGGCAGTGCGACTTTGATCTGTTCTTCGCCCACGCGCAAATCAGCACAGGCCGCAAGCTCCACCCCGCCACCCAGCGCGTGCCCGTTCAAAGCCGCGATTAACGGTTGGCGCAGACGCGTGAGCGCATCAAAAGCGCGGTGGCCGACGCGCACCCATTGCAGGCCAAAATCTTCAGGTTGCACCTTCGACCATTCATTCACATCACCGCCCGCACAAAAGGCGCGCTCACCCGCACCTGTGATGATGGCCACCTTCACATCCGTGTTAGCATCCACCAGATGGGCCGCATGTTCGAGCGCCAGAATCATCTCAAAAGTCAGCGCATTCAGCTTTTCAGGCCGCACCAAAGTGATCACGGAAATTGCTCCGTTCACGGACAATTGAATGTTTGGGCTGCCGGTATCAATCATGAAGCTTCAATCCCAATGTTGCGTGGTTGAACAGATTTTGATCCATCAATTTCAGGCGCGGCGCGACGATGAGCGGAAATTCAGATTGATCGAGAATATTGGCCTGCAATTCCACACCCGGCGCAATTTCCGTCACCACAAGCCCTTCTGGTGTGAGCTTCAACACCGCACGTTCAGTTACATAGGTCACATCCTGATTTTGCAGCAAAGCGCGGCGACCGGAAAAAGTAATTTGTTCGCAAACCTTGACCAGCTTCTTGATCTTGCCTTCTTTTTCAATGCGCAGCTTGCCATCCACCACATCCATTTTTGCACCAGCATTGTAAAAGCCAGAATAGACAATCTTGCGCGCTCGCGCGGTGATATCCACAAAGCCGCCTGCCCCCGCCGTTACATGCGGCCTTGCGCCCAAGCGATGAACATTCACGCAACCAGCTTGATCAATCTGCAAAAATGAAAGCAGTGAGCAATCAAACCCACCCGCTTGAAAATACGTGAATTGATGCGGACTGGGCACAATGGCTTCGGCATTTGACGAACAGCCAAACTGAAACTCCAGCAGCGGAATGCCGCCAACCGCCCCCTGCTCAATCACCCAAGTCACATCGCCATGGTGGCCCTCTTCCAGCAAAATGCGCGGCACATTCGCTGAAACACCAAAGCCCAAATTCACCGCCCAGCCCTTTTTCAATTCTTGCGACACACGCCGCGCGATCACCTTTCCGGTGCCAAATTCCATGAGCGCAAAACTCTCCAGCGATTTGCGCTCCTCGCCGCTGATCACAGGGTCATAAGGCGTTTGGGTGGTTTGCCACTGGTCTGGGGCTTCTACGATGTAATCCACCAGAATGCCGGGGATGCGCACATCATGCATCTTGATCGTGTCATTTGGTACAATGCGCTTCACCTGTGCGATCACGATGCCGCCATTGTTATGGGCGGCCAGTGCCACCTCCATGCCGCCCAGATAAGCGCCTTCCTGTTCAAAGCTTAAATTGCCGCGGTGATCGGCCGTGGTGGCACGGATGATGCCCACTTGGGGCGTGATGGTTTTGAAATAAAGCCACTCCTCGCCGTCAAACTCAATCTTTGAAACAATCGGCGCTGTGGCGGCCAACGCATTCATCGCACAGCCCTGCTGGTCAGGATCGACAAACGTATCCAGCCCCACTTTGGTGAGAACCCCTGGGCGCTTGGCCGCCGCCTCGCGCAGCATGTCAAACACAATGCCAGAGGGCACATTGTAAGCCGGGATTTCATTGCCTGTGATCTTATTCCAGATCTTCGGCGGCTCGGCAGAGGATGGGCCGGAAGGGTACGAGCCTGCAATGGTGCGGGCCACCTGATCGCCCGCCATCAAATGTTCAATGCCTTTCACGCCATAAAAATCCCCCGCCGCGATGGGGTGGATCATGGTGAGGGCGCGAGGGTGATGTTCCCGCGCGTAACGCTCTCCCATTGCTTTCAACACGATGTCTGGGCAACACAAGCCGGAGGACGAGTTGACCGCCACAGTGGCGTGATCCGCAATGTGAGAGACGGCCTCAGCGGCAGAAACAATTTTGGGCATCAGCGATTTCCACGAATAAGGTCAGCGGCTTTTTCCGCCATGGCGATGGTGGGGGCATTGGTGTTGGAGGAGACCACGCGGGGCATGGTAGAGCTGTCACAGATGCGCAAGCGCTCAATCCCGCGCACGCGCATCAATGGGTCAACGACCGCCATTTCATCCACGCCCATCTTGCAGGTGCCTACCGGATGATAAGATGAGCGGGCGCTGGCGCGGCTCATTTCAACATAGTCTTGTTTGGTTTTGCAGGCGGGGCCGGGGAAATGTTCCGCCGCCACAAACTGCGCCATGGCGCGTGAACGTCCGACCTCTTGTGTGATCTTGATCGCTTCAATGTGGCGTTCCAAATCATAAGGCTCAGCAAAGGAATTGGGATCGACAATCGGCGCATCTTCCGGCTTGTTAGAGCGCAGGGTAACGGAACCACGTGATTTTGGCCGCGTGTAGTATGAGTTGCAGGTTGCACCATTGCCGCCGGGCACGGTGCCCACGCCCTCTTCCACGCCGGCACCTGCCAGAAAATGAAATTGCAAATCAGGGGTTTTTTCAGCGGCGCGGTTGCCCCACCAAAAGGCTCCTGCCTCCACTATGTTGGACGCCACTGGCCCGTTGCCGAACATATAGTATTGAAGACCCGCCGCCAGCTTCCAGTGCAGCTTTTTGTATTTGTCATAAGAGTGCGGGCCATTCAAAACCCATGTCACATCAGTTGAGAAGTGGTCATGAAAATTTTGGCCGACACCCGGCAAATCGTGCTGCACGTCTACGCCCACGCTGCGCAGATGTGACGCAGGGCCAACGCCCGAGAGCATCATTAATTTGGGAGAGCCGATGGCGCCGGCTGTGAGGATCACTTCACTGGAGGCACTGAGGACTTTTGAGGTGTTACCGTCGACGATTTCAACGCCCGTGGCTTTGCCCTTTTCAATCACAATGCGCGACACGGTGATGCCGGTGCGCAATTCTAGGTTCGGCCGCTTCAGTGCGGGGCGCAAATAACCAACCGCTGTGGAGCAGCGTTTTCCGTTCCGCGTCGTGGTTTGATAGAAGCCTGCGCCCTCTTGCTTTCCCGAATTGAAGTCCGGGTTGAAAGGCATGCCCACATCCATGCAGCCTTGCACAAAGGCGGCAGACACGCGGTTTGGCACATTATCCGAAACCGTCAGCGGGCCGTCAACGCCATGGTTCGCGCCGCCCAAACGCGTGTTGCCTTCAGACTTCACGAAGTAAGGCTGCAAGTCCTTGGCGCTCCAACCCTTGCAACCATAGTCGCTTGCCCACGCATCGTAATCCTCAGGGCAGCCGCGTGTGTAAATTTCTGCGTTGATCGAACTGCCACCGCCCAACACCCGGGCTTGCGGATAAACCGTCTGGCGGTTGTTGGCATAGCGCATTGGGGCCGTGGTCAGGCCCCAGGTGAGTGGGCCGCTGGTCATTTTAAAAAAGCCCACCGGCATGTGAATATAGGGATCTGTGTCTTTCGGCCCCGCTTCCAGCAAAAGCACCTTGGCCTCTGGCATTTCTGACAGGCGCGCGGCCAGAACGCAGCCCGCCGAACCCCCGCCTATAATGATATAGTCAAACATGGTCTTGCCTTTTGGAATGCCTTGGCGTAATCATAAATAACTAATTGGTTATTTCAAGAGGCATTTGTGGCGCTGAAAAAGCAATTGCGCGACCCGGAGGAAACCAAGCGGCGGATCATGTCTGCTGCAAAATATGAATTTGCCAAAAATGGGCTGGGCGGGGCCCGTGTGGATGTGATTGCGGCACGCGCGAAATCCAACAAACGCATGATGTACCACTATTTTGGCGACAAGGAGCGGCTGTTTACCCTGGTGATTGAGGATGCCTATGCTGATTTTCGCGAAGCGGAAAAGGCACTGGAGCTTGACCATGAAGAGCCGATCACAGCACTGCGCAAGCTGGTGGCTTTCAATTGGGATTATTTTTTGAAAAACCCGGAATTCATCACGCTGGTCAATTCGGAAAATTTGCACCGTGCCAAGCACATCAAGAATTCAAAACGCATGCTGGAAATGAGCCGTAACTTTGTAGGCCGCATGAAAAATCTTTTGGAGCGCGGGGCCAAGCTGGGACTGTTTCACGCCAATATGGATGCCACACAGGTGCAAATCAGTGTGGCGGCTTTGGCCTATCACTATCTCACCAATCGACATACAGGCACGATTGTGTTTGAGCGCGATTTGATGTCACCCCAAGCGTTGAAAGAGCGGTTGGAATTTAACACACTCACGGTGCTGCGCATGGTGTGTACGCCGCAAACATTGCAGAAGTTGGAGCAAGGCACATAATGGGCGTGGCACTGGTCACAGGCGGGCGGCGTGGTATTGGCAAGGCGATTGCCCTTAAATTGG
>JAGWUY010000001.1 GCA_028868255.1 Alphaproteobacteria bacterium
AAATCTTCATAATTCGCAACGGGGAAGCTTGCCGCCTCATCAATGGCGCGTGCTCGTTCTGCAAATTGCGGGCCTAACTCATTAATACGATTGAGAACGACAAGTACTTCTGGACGTATCAGCGATAGATTATAGTAGTCAGCCGGTATGCTCATGCGGTCCTCCATTGATCGCGTGGCAGAACCAGATCGCCCTGCAATTGCCCTTCTTTCACCACCACGCGGCCATCGAGAGAAATTGTGCAGTTGCGCATCGGCAAATCGAAATGCCCCTGCGTAAATCGTCCAGCATATTGGTTGGCTCCCGTGCTCCACAGGAAGTTTCCAGCAAAGGCACGAAACTCCACGGCTTGCATATCGCGCTTGTCATAAAGTGCGCCTGAAATCCAGCGTGCGCCAGGGTTCATCCCCCAACCCACATGCGACAAGCCAAAGGCATTGCGGTCTTCCCAAGCATCTAGGTATTCGCGGAACTGCAAGGCATCGATCCCATCGCCCTTAATGGTCGTAATAAAATCATTCTCAACAACGACATCAATCTTGCTGGAGAGGTAAGATTTAAACGTGAGGTTCATATCTCCCACATTCATCACAATACGGCCATTTACTGTTCCTGGGCCCGGAAAGCATAAACACAAGCCGCCCGGCCAATGTGAAACTGAACCCGCCCGGGTGGAAAAGCCGGCAGTGCCACCACAAGGCGCACCGCGAATATCGATAACTAAATCGGTTCCAGCTCGAGAGGTGACGCGCATTTCTTTGGCTTCACGCAACATTTGAACACCAAGGGCCACTTTAGCGTCTAGTGCAGGCCAAGGCTCGGTGCGCTCTAATATTTCCGGATGCTCATTGCAAACCACCAAGAGCCGCGCACCAGCTTCCTCGATCTCTGGCCATTCGGGTGCATGGATCAAGCCTTCAACAGTACAATCCACAACTATCTCAACGCGCTTGAGAGCCTCAACTGAGGCACGGTTGTTTTGCAAGGCCCAACTGGTACCAGTAGACTTCACGGGCACTGGCGCCGTTTGCTTAGGCGTAGGCATTGTGATCATGCAATAGTCTGCACCAAGGTCATAGCAAGCCAAATCAGAAAGATGCACTAAAACTGGGCGCGACTGAGTTTCAGCAAGTATTGCCACGCGAGTTTTCTTGCCGATGCCATTCAAAGCAAAAACGCGGCGGAAACTTTCAAGCCACTTTCCTTCAATGCGTTCTTGCAGCATCATATTCCTCTATCGCGGCTTTATTGTTCAACCTGTCAAACCCAAAGCTTAGCGTCTTTCGTGATGCAAAGACCATTAAAATTCAAACGAGTAAATCGGTATGAATTTAGACCATTTACAATACTTAACGTATGAAGTAATTTTATTGATGAACAAGTGGCCAAGCAAGAGCCACGTTCAATAAAATATAAACAGGGGGCCTTAATTGGCCGTGGAGGAACATAATGACTGACACTGCATTGCAGGCCAACCGCCTGCGAAAAAACGCGCTAGGTGCGGGCGCTATCACCTTTATGGTGGTTTCCGCAGCAGCACCGCTAACTGGTGTGGTAGGTGCTTTGCCACTTGCCTATTTACTGGGAAATGGAGCTGGCGTTCCTGCCACCTTTATTCTTTGCACGCTCCTGATGTTGATTTTCGCAGTGGGTTATGTTGCCATGTCACGCCACGTCACCAATGCTGGTGCATTCTACGCTTATTGCGCGCGCGGCCTCGGTGGTAATTTCGGCGGGGCAGTTTCTATTGTCGCCATGGTGTCTTATAACGCCATGCAGATCGGCTTGCTTGGCTTGCTCGGGGGTGCAGCGGCCGGTCAGTTTGCTTCAGTCGGCATCAATCTTCCGTGGTGGGCTTGGAGCGGCATTGCCATCGCCATTGTTGGCTTCCTTGGTTATCGGCAGGTAGAAGTATCAGCCCGCATTTTGATGGCCCTTGTGCTCCTTGAATACATTATCGTTTTCATCGTTGATTTTGCTATTCTGAGCAAAGGTGGCGCAGCAGGACTCAGCTTTAACCTCTTTGAAGGCGCAGCCTTTCAAAGCGGATCGTTGACGGCCGCTGTGTTGTTCTGCCTCGGCTGCTTCATTGGCATCGAAGCTACGACCATCTACTCGGAAGAAGCGCGCGATCCACAAAAAACAATTCCGCGGGCCACTTATCTTTCAGTTATGGTCATTGGCATGTTTTTCTTGTTCACAGCTTGGCTCATTCTCGCTGGTGCAGGCTTTGACAAATTTGCCGCCACACTGAAAGGCATGCAGGATCCGACTGCCTTTGTTCCAACTATCGCCGGCAACTTCGCACCTGCTTGGGTAGTGAATCTCATGGGCTGGCTGTTCATCACGTCGATTTTTGCGGCCGTCAGCGCCTTCCATAGCTATATTGCTCGCTACACATATGTGGCTGGCCGTGAAGGCCTGTTGTCGGATTCGCTCGGCGTCACACATCCTGTATTCCAAAGCCCTTACAAGGGTTCGATTATTCAAACCATCTGCGCCATTATTGTTGTCGCAATCTTCGCACTGCTCGGCCTCGATCCAATCCTGAACTTGTTCACTTGGATCAGCCAACTGGGCACATTGGGTGTAATTGGCATGATGGGCATGACATCGCTGGCGGTCATTGCCTATTTTCGCAAGCACAGTGGCGGCAATGCTTTTAGCACTTTTCTTGCCCCACTGGTGGCAGCTCTGGCCATGGCAGCGTTGTTTGTTTACATTTTCCTCAACTTCGGGGATTTGACAGGCACAGCAGGTGGTGTTTTGGCTTGGGTGTTGCCGGCGCTAATTCCAGTGGCGTTCATCGTGGGCATGATCTTGGCCAACAATCTGAAATCGCGTGATGCAAAGCGTTTTGCCGCTCTTGGCACCAACCTCTAGTTATTACCAAGTGAAAGAAGAGCGGCCCGCAAAGCGCGGGCCGCTTTTTTGTTCTGCAATCAGATGTAATACATATACCAGTCGCGCAGGGTTTCGCCCTCAAGTTTTGATGTTTTCTCGACTTCGGCACGCTTCATGAAAATTTGGTTGTCACAAAGAACTTGGCCGACTGCTGTGCAAAGTGCGGTATCTTTCTCTAGCTCATCCATTGCTTCGGCAAGATTGTCAGGCGCAGCAGACGTTGCGGAACTGTGCTCAAAGCAATCGCCAGTTTCCATGGGCGCAAGCGCATAATCATTCTCAAATCCCAGCCGCGCCGCCTGCAAGACGGTGGCTACAAGCACGTACGGATTGGCTGCACCGTCGCCCATGCGATGCTCGAGCCTCGCACGGGGGCCAGTTT
Source organism: Alphaproteobacteria bacterium (assembly GCA_028868255.1). Taxonomy (GTDB): domain Bacteria; phylum Pseudomonadota; class Alphaproteobacteria; order Rhizobiales; family Aestuariivirgaceae; genus Aestuariivirga. Next base: position 3,287 of record JAGWUY010000001.1, read on the forward strand.
CGTTTGAAACACGAGTTGTGACACCGCGGTGATCTCCACCCCAATTGCACCAATAGCCTGACATTGAGGCTGGCTTTAAGCGTTCATATGAATTCACAATCGGCGCGATGAGGCCAGACATCCCGCGGTGATGGCGCATTAACCCCGCAACGCAGCCCCGTGCCAGCTTGCTCATTTTATCTGGCGCGCCTGAAACGCCCAACACATTCTTGCCCTGCTTGTTGTTAAATGAGAAGTTCACATGAGTGCCGCTGCCCCCCTTGCCAACGATGGGCTTAGGCATGCAAGTGAGGATGATGCCGTGTTCTAAGGCAATCTCGCGTGCCATCAGTCGAAACAGAAAATGCTCGTCCACTGCTTGCACGGCATCGTCGAATTTCAAGGTAAATTCAAACTGCGGTGAATCATATTCTGTGGTGAAGCTCTCAAGCTTGAAACCCGCCTTGTTGGAAGCATTCCAAATTGCTTCGGTGAAACCACGCGGATCGGAAAATGGTCCCGGCGAATAAACATATGCGTGGGGAGTGTCATAAGGTTTGAACGCGCCGTCTTCTCCACGCGTAAAGGCATAGGCTTCAATTTCTAACCCCACTTTGGGTGTGAAACCATGTTTCTGCCAATCCTTTACCGCTTTTTTGAGCGCAGTGCGGCCACACATAGGCACAGGCGTACCATCGGCTTGTTGCAAGTCAGCAACTACGACCTTGGTGCTTTCTTGCCACCCTGCCCTAATTTCGGATTTTTTGTACACCGCCACCATATCCGGGGCACCTTCAAGCATGCGGCTGCCAGGGGATGGCAACAAATCTTTGTCGAAGTGAACACCGAAAAGGGCCTGTGCAAAGCGCGAGCTGCCATTAGATTTCATCTTTTCGCCCGGCAAATACTTGCCGCGGGCAAGATTGAGATGATCACAAAAAAGAAGTCGAAGACGATCATTGTTCATATTGATTGATCCATTCATTGCAGCGTGAGGCGCACCGGAAGACGCTTGATACCACCAACAAAATTCGAGCGCACAAAGGCGATTTTGTCAGTGAGTTCAATGGTCTTCACACGCTTTACCAGTTCTTGCATAAGAACACGGATCTCCAGTCGCGCCAACCACATGCCAAGGCAGACATGCGGGCCGCCTTGGCCAAAGCCGAGATGACGATTTGGTGAGCGAAAGACATTGACACGGTAAGGATCAGCAAAGGCCTCTTCATCGCGATTGCCAGAGACAAACCAATAAAGCACTTTATCACCTTGCTTTATTGTCTTGCCATGCAAATCAAAGTCACGTGTTGCCGTGCGGCGGAAATAAGTTGCGGGCGAGGCCCAGCGTACAAATTCGTCAGAAGCAGTGTCCCACACATTCCCTTTGCCTGATTGCAATTGTGCAAGTATTTCCGGCTGCTGTGTGAGCGCATGAATGGCCGCAGCAATGGAATAACGCGTCGTGTCATTTCCCGCAGCGACAGCAAGACAAAAGAAATTCTGAAACTCACGGGTTGACATGATGTTGCCTTGTTCGTCCGGCTGCATAAGCAATCCCAGAACACCAAGATTTTCACCACTTCTTGCACGGCTTGTCATTAGCTGTTCCGCATAGTCATATAGCTCCAAACCAGCAGGTGAGCGGAAGGGCATAAGACGGTAAGCATCAGTATCTACTTTGTCGACAACATGCACTGTAAAATCAGGGTCACTATTGGCCATCAACTGGTCACCACGCTGCACCAGCCAATCCAAATCTTTTTCCGGGAGGCCGAGTATCTGCCCAAGCATGCGCATGGGCAACTCGCGTGCAATATCTGAAACTGCATCGAACTCGCGCGACGCCAAGGCGCGGTTCAAAATCATGCCACACAAATCCCGAATTTGCTTGTCGAACTGCTGAACAACGGGGCCAGAAAAAGCCTTGGAGAGAAGACGGCGCACACGTGTATGGTCTGGTGGATCAGTTTCCTGAAAAGTACGGCGAGCAAGATACTCCTCGTATGTCTGATCTTCAATACGGATACCCTGCGCGCTGCTCATAAGCTCAGTGTCACGGTTCAGCGCCATGATATCTGCTTGCCGCGTGATTGACCAGAACCCCCTACCCGCTGCATAGTCACACCATGCCACGGGCTCGTCGCGGCGAAGTCGCGCAAACGTATTGTAAGGTGCGCCATTTACGAAACTGTCATGATCCGACAAGTCAGCATGGCCATCATCCTGCGGCTGCCAAACGGTCATCAATGTCCTCCCGCGCCGGCCTAGCTCTTACGATTGCACATAGCTATTACACATGTTAAGTAATACAGCAACAGATAATCGGAACTGATCGATGAAAATTGGCATACTCGTTACCAATACGGACACATCGACTTTTGCCCAAAATCATCCGCGCGACGGTGAAAAATTCACAGCACTGGTACACGGTATTCGTCCGCAATGGCAATGTGCAGTCTACAATTGTGTTGAAGGGCGATTCCCGGAGCATCTTGCTGAGTGTGATGGATACATTATTGGTGGAAGCCCTGCTTCAGTGAATGATGCCGATCCTTGGATCGCGACCTTGTTGAGCCTCATTAAGAAACTCGATGAAACGCATACGCCTGTTGTCGGGTGTTGTTTCGGACATCAAGCCATCGCGAAGGCACTGGGTGGGAAAGTAGAAAAGAACCCCGGTGGTTGGGGCTTTGGCGTGGCGCAGACCAAAGTTATCGCTCCCAAAAGCTGGATGTCTCCGCAAATAGCACATATTTCGCTCTATGCTGCTCATACAGAGCAGGTCACTACAATGCCGCCGCAGGCCGAAATATGGGGCGGCAGTGACTTCTGCCCCGTGGGCGGATTTGTCATTGGTCATCATGTGATGACAACCGAATATCACCCTGAGATGACCAAAGACTTTTTTGTGGGCCTCATTCACGCCTTTGAAAAATACGTCGGGCGTAATATGGCTCAAGAGGCGCTGCGCCAATCAATTACAGCAGCGCAGGGTCCGCTATTCGCTGAATGGATGGCAAATTTTTTTGAACAAAGTTGTGTCCACCGCTGAACACTCCATTGCCCACAAAAAACGGGGGCGAAAAATGCCACCCCCGTGTCCACCGAAGCGCAACTCTTCTTAAACGCTTAGGCGATTTCGTCTGGCCCGTGCAAAGTCCAATCTTTTCTGCGCATAAGGAACACAGCATAATAAACTGCCGCTGCCGCCAGAATGCCAAATGTGATCATTAAGCTAGGCCGCCCGAAAGCCACATCCGACCAATTTTGATAGACGATGTAGATCAATGCCAAAAAGCCAAGGATAGCAGGCACTGGAAAGCCGGGCATTCGGTAATGGCCAGAGGCGGTGCTGCCATTGCGGCGGCCCATAATTACCGCAACACAAAGCAAGGCATAAACCACGATGAGCGAAGTTCCACTCACCAGAAGCAACATGTTAAAGTCAAGGAAGCAACTCGCAGCCGCCAAAACGGCAATCACAATTGTGGCATTGACGGGCGAGGCGTGGGCTGTGCTCAATCTGGCCACCCAGCTGTTTACGGGTTCAAAAAAAGTTTTGTCTCGGCCCGCACTGAACAGAAGACGTGCCCCTTGCAGAATGATGGCAATAACGGCGTTGAAGATTGCAAGGGCAATAGCAAGACTGATCATTACAGTCAGTCCATGGCCACCGCGCGCTTCTAAGAAATATTCAATTTTTTGTGGTGCTTTGAGTAATCCAGCGAGATCAGGTGATCCCAAAAGCACGGCTGTAAGCGGTATAATTTCTGCCGCGACGGTGATTATAAGCGCCCACAGAACGACGCGGCCAATGTTGCGCTTAGCATCATGGGTCTCTTCGCCAAAATAAGCTGCTGCTCCATAGCCATTATAGGCAAAAAGCGCCACAGCCGTTGCTGCCATGATCAGACCCAATGAGGCAGGGGCCAAAGCATTGCTGGTGGCATCAAAAATCTCTGGAGCAGATATCAGGCTGCCGATGGGCCTGCTGACATTGGCAAAACCCAACACAGTGAGAACTAGCAGTGCCAACATCTCAATGCCTAGAAATATACCTGTCACCAAGGCATTTGTTTTAATTTTAAGGGCAGCAATAATTGCGGCAAGAGCGATACCAATAACGCCCATCCATTGGCCGTTCAAGTTGGGGAACAATACACCGAGATAGGTGCCAATGCCCAACGCAATCACAGCAATGATAATGGCTAAGGAAACAAAAATAAGCACCAAAGTAAGGAAGCCCCAGAAGGGCCCAATCGTGCGGCCAATCATCGTATATTCACCACCGGCCATGGGGTAAGCGGAGGATAATTCCGCGTAGACAAAGGCCATGAAGAGGCCAATGATGGCCGCAAAAACAAAGCTCAAGAACGAGCCACTGCCTGCCATCGCAATAACGCCCGGCACGATGATGAAAACAGATGATGCAGGTGTGACGGCCGATAACACGATCAGCAAAGCGCCAAGCGCACTAAGCCCTCGCTTTAGCGCGGGCTTACTCGGCTTTCCAAAAACTTCAGATTCCACGATTCCCTCCATGATTTTTATATTATTAAAATTATTTTTAGTGAAGGCTATTCCAAATTGCGCAAAAATCAATAGTATTTCTGAGCAATATGAAGCAAAATTTTATTGGACACTGAATTATTTGAACGAGAACAAAAGAATATGGCGCGACTGAAAGATCAGACTGAACGGCGTTTGACTTTGGTTGCCGCAGCTGAAACACTGGTCGCGCGTAGTGGTTTGCTGTCTCTAACCTTACGAAGCGTCGCCGCCGAGGCATGCATGAGCTCAAGCGCAGCACTATATTATTATCCGAGCCTCAAAGACTTGTTGGATGATGTGCAGAGCCAAGCAGTTGAACGTTTCTGCACAGCCCGTGCTACAGCTGTCAAAAACATGACTGAACCGAAAGAGAGATTGACCGCAATGATAGCCGCAGGCCTACCGACGGGGCCCGACGACAAGCTTTGCCGCCTGCTCTACGAACTTGCTGCTTACGCCCGCACAGATGCCAGCTATGCCGCAAGACACATCATATTGTTTGAACGCCAAGTGGCGCTATATCAATCAATTCTGGAGGCAGGCCGTGCCATTGGCCAATTCAAACTGTCGGTGTCAAGTGAAATGGTGGCAAGGGCATTAGTGATTTTGGAAGACGGGCTGGGGCTGCACATTCTTAATGTTGTTGCTGCGGTGGATCGCAAGTCCGCTATTTCTATTTTAACATCTTATGCGGAACAATCCACCAGCTGCAGATTGGTAGTAAACGCGAAAGGTTTTGCAAATTGAAGCACACACCCAGCGGCAAATTGCGCGCCCGCGCGCTAGACATTCCTTTTGATGGCAAGCCCGGTCTCCTCAATGCAATCACTGATGTGCCAGGCGTTATGGTGGGTTACACCACTTTGATCTTTGGCGATGGTCCAATGACAATCGGCAATGGCCCTGTGCGCACAGGTGTAACTGCCATTCTGCCTCGCGGGCACGATGGCATAGGCACATCTTGTGCCGCAGGCCTTCATTCATTTAACGGCAATGGCGAAATGACCGGCCATGCTTGGATTGATGAATCGGGCGGCACCAGTATGCCCATCACCATCAGCAACACCCATGCCATTGGCCCCTGCCACCGCGGCGTCATTGATTGGGTTGCCAAACACAAGCCAGAAACCGCTGCACAGTGGTTGTTGCCGGTAGCAGCTGAAACTTGGGATGGCTATTTGAACGACATCAACGGCTCACACATAACTGCCGCGCATGCTGTTGCAGCTATCGAAACCGCAACTGGCGGCGCCATCGAGGAGGGGTCTGTTGGCGGCGGCACAGGCATGAATTGTTATGCCTTTAAAGGCGGTTCCGGCACAGCATCTCGCCTTGTAGATTATGGGCACTGCAACTATACGATCGGAGTTTTTCTACAGGCGAATTTCGGCTCGCGCCACGAATTAACCATTGCGGGCATTCCTCTAGGCCAACAATTGCAGGCCGACAACCCCATGCTGGAGTATTTCTTGGGTAAGGCAGCGGGTGCTGGCTCATGCATTGGCGTTGTCATCACTGATGCTCCTCTACTGCCTAATCAATGCAAAGCGCTGGCGCGGCGCGTAGCACTCGGGCTTGGGCGCACTGGCACCACGGGATCGCATTTTTCAGGTGACATTTTCTTGGCATTGTCCACAGCAAATGCAGGTGCGCTTGATGGTACATTTCCCGACGGGCCACCCTCAGCCCAGAGTTACGCGCAATTGGATTTTATTCCTTGGGGGCGGATGGACGACTTATATGCAGCAGTCGTACACGCAACCGAAGAAGCCGTATTGAATGCTCTGATTGCAAACAGCGAAATGATTGGCCGAGATGGTAACAGAAGCCCCGCTCTGCCCCATGATGCGGTACGCGAGGCAATGATAAAGCGTAAAAAAGTTATGGATTGAATTGTCGTAAGCGAGACGAGAGACTACCAAAACCCGCCCCCAAAAAGAACCTGATAACTCAATACAAACCTTGGAACTTTGTCCTTGACGGGGTCACAAAATTCTCCATATTTTCCGCAGCAATCATCATTCGGAGTGTAGCGCAGTCTGGTAGCGCACCTGCTTCGGGAGCAGGGGGTCGGAGGTTCGAATCCTCTCACTCCGACCAACTCAACACTATTTTCTTAAGACTGTTTCACCACGATGGGGATCATCAAATCGCCCCAAAAGCCGCCTTCTGCATGGTGCCTTGCACCGCGTTGCAACTCTACTGAGAGGCCGGATTCAACAGCACTGATCACAGCATTGTTGAGTCGGTGCAATTCATTTGCCAGCCGGCGAATGGCTTCGCTTTGCTTTTCATTCATGGCTGAAGTCTGGGCTTCAGCGCGGTCACGAACATGGGTCTGCAACATGTTTAATTTTCCCTTATGCGGCTATAAATTGTGCAGTTTCTGTTGATTCATGCATAGCTCTAGTGGAAGACGCACCCCCACTGATGGCTGTGGCGACGGCATCAAAATACCCAGTGCCCACCTCGCGTTGATGGCGCGTAGCGGTATAACCATGTGCTTCTGATGCGAATTCGGCTTCTTGCAAGCGCGAATAGGCTGTCATCTGCTCACGGGCATAACCTTTGGCCAATTCAAACATGCCATGGTTCAACTGATGGAAGCCAGCGAGAGTAATGAACTGGAACTTATAGCCCATCGCACCCAGTTCTTTCTGGAATTTTGCAATGGTTGCATCATCCAGTTTCTTCTTCCAATTAAAGCTGGGCGAGCAATTATAAGCCAACATCTTGTCGGGGTGAGTGGCATGCACAGCATCTGCAAAGCGTTTGGCCTGTATGAGGTCTGGCGTAGAAGTTTCCATCCAAATCAAATCGCAATAAGGCGCATAGGCAATGGCGCGCGCAATGCAAGGTTCAATGCCATTCTTCACATGATAAAAGCCTTCAGGCGTACGTGGGTGATCCAGGACAAAAGGTTTGTCGCGTTCATCAATGTCCGATGTCAAAAGCTTGGCCGCTTCTGCATCAGTACGCGCCACAATCAATGTGGGAACGCCCATTACATCAGCTGCAAGCCGCGCCGCAATGAGGTTGCGAATATGCGCAGATGTTGGAATCAAAACTTTTCCACCCAAGTGGCCACATTTCTTTTCTGATGCAAGCTGATCTTCAAAGTGAACCGCAGCAACACCAGCCTCAATATACGCCTTCATGATTTCAAAAGCGTTGAGAGGGCCACCAAAACCAGCCTCAGCATCAGCAACGATTGGGGCAAACCAGTTTTCCACCGATATCCTGCCCTCCGCATGTTCAATCTGATCTGCGCGCTGCAAAGTGCGGTTAATCTTCTTGGCCAGTTCCGGGCCCGAGTTTGCTGGATAAAGTGATTGGTCGGGATACATTCCGCCCGCCACATTGGCATCTGCCGCCACTTGCCAGCCAGAAAGATAAATCGCTTTGAGGCCCGCGCGGACCATTTGCATCGCCTGATTGCCAGAAAGCGCACCCAGCGCGTTCGTAAAGGGATCAGTTTTCAACATCTTCCACAGGCGGTTCGCGCCATTTTCGGCCAGTGTATGTTCAATTTGCACAGAACCGCGCAGACGCTTCACTTCGGCCACAGAATAGCCGCGAGAGATGCCATCAAAGCGACCAATTGGGGCTGTGGGGATGAGGGCTTGGAAATTGGACATCAGGAACTCCATTAAGCGATGTCACAATGTTTACATTCAAAAATCAAAAAGGCCATAGACTTCCCATATAAATCCAGATAATGTGTATATATTTGTAAATACAATGATCAATTCTTGTAAAGAATGTAAATTATGGGCAGCTCCAAGATTTTTGCAGGCGCGCGCCTGCGCCGCATGCGCAACAGTTTTGGCCTCAATCAGGCTGCACTTGCACAAAGCCTTGGTATTTCCCCGTCCTACCTCAATTTGATCGAGCGCGACCAACGCCCAATCACCGCTCAGCTGCTACTCAAACTGCACATGTTGCATGGCGCAGATATTGCGGAATTGAGTGGCACAGATGAGCGCTCAGATGTTTTGGCTAGCTTGCGCGAAGTAGTGGCAGATCCTCTGCTCAATGGTGAAATTCCCGTTGCCACAGAATTGACACAGGCCCAAGACGTCGCCCCAAATCTGGTCGGTGCCACTATCAAACTCTACGGAGCTTATCGTGAGGTGCTGACACGCCTTATTGATATGTCACAGCAAATTGCAGCCAGCGGCAGCATGCCGACCACCACCTTTGAAACCGTGCATAACTGGTTGCAGGACAACCCGTGGCATCAGCCATTAGAAGATTTGGCCGAAGAAGTCTGGTTTGATCTCACCCCCAAAGATGACGTGTATGCCGGCATAAAAGCCAGACTGCGCGCTGGCAGCGGCATTGATCTGCGTATCATTCCCATTGAAATTATGAAGCATGATCGCGCCCACTATGATCGCCACTCACAGCGCCTCTTGATTTCCGAAAGACTTTCTGGCCCTGAGCGCTTGTTTGAGGCCGCATTACTCTTGGCAAGGCTCGAAGGAAAAACCATCATCGATGCAGTCTTGAAGCAATCATCATTCGCCGCTAACGCCGAAAGTTCGCGTCTCTTGCAACTGGGTTTGATGGCCAACTTTGCCACTAGCATTCTTTGCCCCGCCGCCAAATTCTCCGCTGCGCAACAGGATCTGAAAAGCAATGTCGAGGCGATGAGCAGCCGCTTTAACGCCAGCGCCGCGCAGATAATGAAACGCATGGCGGCGCTCGGCGCACGCGAAGGCAGAAGCATAGGATTTTTGCAGGTCGATGCAGCAGGCGCAGTGCGCGACCGCATCGGCAAGACTGGCTTTCTTCTGCCTCACAGCGGCGCACTCTGTGGCCACCTACCTCACTTCACTGGCGAACATGTTGTGAAGCTTGAAACCACCGATGGCAAGTCCATTGTCATGGTCGCCAAACGTGAACACCATCTCACCAGCGCTCTATGTTTCTCATCCGATGAAGCCAGCAAGACCATCTATACCCCTCACAATACAAGGCCTCTGGGCGCCACCTGCCGCCTATGCGACATTAAGAATTGCCAATTGCGCCGGGAGCCACCCGCAACGAGGCCCGCAGCACTCAATGAATTCGTGCGCGGGCCCACTGATTTTGAACCAGTTTAAATCAGTTTTTGCGGAGCATTAATGCTGCGCTACTGATCGCTGCGCCAGCGACGATTGCCTTAATAAGGTCGCCAAGAATGTAGTTTTTCATGCCCCACACAAAAGCTGTTGAAACCGCATCTCCAGGCAAAATGCCTTGGGTTTTCACGGCCCATACTCCAAGCCAAACGAGGCCAGGAATGTAGAGAACCGCGCCACCAATGAGAGTAGCGAGGACTGTCTTAAACAGTGAGTTTCCCCAACCCATTTCGACCAACTTTCCAACCAGCCAAGCGGCAAGAATGAAACCTAAGATAAATCCATAAGTCGCCAAAATGAACCCTTGGGGGTTAAATGGGCCTGCTTGGCCACCCGCAAAAAAAGGCAACCCAACTGTGCCCTCAACAAAATACAGTGCCAACGTCGTTGCCCCAAGGCGTGAACCGTAAGCGGCACCAATCCCCAGAACAGCTAATGTTTGCAATGTCATGGGGACAGGCCACATCGGAACTGAAATTTGTGCAGCAAGAGCAACAACCAAGCTGCCAAAAACAGTCAGCGCAGCATTGCGCAACAAAACAGAACTTTGTGTTTGCGGCCACAGGCGGCTTGCGAGTGTAATTGAAGTCATCATTCTGGTGTCCCTCGTTGTTAAGACCCTTGATTAATCCAGCCCTGCCGCCAAGGCAATCACCTTTAAGGATTGCAACAAGCCTGTGCATTTCAGGCTCTAATCTGGCCCAACCGAATGTGTTTGCGGGGCTAAGGGCAAAAAGGCTAAACTACCAACCACATCATTTGGAGACCATTATGAACGCACCATTTGTCAAGCAACCCGTAGGCTCGAACAAAGCATGGGTAGAGCGCCGCGCCAAGGCCGTTTCGCGCGGCATCAGCGCCGGTGCCCCCGTCATGGCGGCCAAGGCGGAGAATGCCGAAATTTGGGATATTGAAGGCAACCGCTATATTGATTTTGGTGGCGGCATCGCCGTGGTCAATACTGGCCACCGCCATCCGCTTGTGATGAAGCGCGTTTATGAGCAACTGGAAAAATTCACCCACACCTGCGCCATGGTCATGCCCTATGAGCCCTTCGTGGAAGTCTGCGAAAAGTTGAATGCCGTGGCCCCGATCAAGGGTGAGGTGAAATCTGCCCTCGTCACCACCGGGGCAGAAGCCGTGGAAAATGCCGTCAAGTTCGCGCGCAGCTATACCGGCCGTTCGGATGTCATCGCCTTCCATGGCGGTTTCCATGGCCGCACCCTTTTGGGTATGGCACTGACAGGCAAGGTCGCACCATACAAGGTCAAGTTTGGCCCGATGCCGGCTGGTATTTGGCATGTGCCATTCCCGGTGGAGCACAAGGGCATCAGCGTTGAAGATTCGATCCACGCCATTGAACTTCTGTTCAAGTGTGATGTGGAACCCCAGCGCGTGGCCGCCATTATCATTGAACCCGTGCAGGGTGAAGGGGGCTTCTATATTGCACCAAAGGAATTGATGGTGCGCTTGCGGGCCCTTTGCGATGAACATGGCATTTTGCTGATCGCCGATGAAATCCAATCTGGTTTTGGCCGTACAGGCAAGTTCTTCGCCATGGAACACTATGGCGTCGAGCCTGATTTAATGACTTCTGCCAAATCCTTAGCAGGCGGCTTTCCGCTGGCCGCTGTGATCGGTAAAGCCAAAATCATGGATGCGCCAGACCCAGGTGCCATCGGCGGCACCTATGCCGGAAACCCCGTAGCTTGCGCCGCCGCCCTTGGCGTTTTTGAGGCCTTTGAGACCGAAGGCCTTATGGAAAAAGCCAATAAGCAGGGTGAAATTATCATGGCGCGCATGAAGGCCATCAAGGCCAAGCACAAGGGCATGCCCATTGGCGATATTCGTGGCCTCGGTGCCATGTGCGCCTTTGAAATGGTTACCGAGCATGGCGGCAACAAGCCCGATGCGGGTGGCGCAAAGGCGCTTGCAGCCAAGTGTCTGGAACGTGGGCTCTTGATACTGACCTGTGGCGTTTATGGCGATGTGGTGCGTTTGCTCACGCCGCTCACCGCATCAGAAATGGTGTTGAAGGAAGGCTTGGACATTCTGGAATCGGCCATTCTCGGAAATTGAACAACCGCAATAATCTAGTTGCGATTGGTTCACTGCTGGCGGGTGGTCTTGTCTTTTCTATTCAGGACGCAATCATCAAAGCCCTCAGTGGTGAGCATGCTGTCACCTTGGCGATTTTCGTTCGCGCCATCGTGGCACTGCCCGTTCTTCTGGCCATGGTGCATTTTGAATGCGGCCTGAAAGGCTTGCTCACAGGGCAATGGCGGATGATGCTCTTGCGCGGTGGTATTTTGTTGTGTTCTTACACCAGTTATTTCATGGCTTTTCCCGCTCTGCCATTGGCTGAGGCGATTGCGCTTTATTTTATGGTGCCTTTGATCGTCACATTGCTGGCAGGCCCTATGTTGGGGGAAAAGGTAACACCCGCAGCATGGGCCGCCGTCGCCATCGGGCTGGTCGGCGTATTCGTCATTCTTCAACCGGGCAGCGGCCTGTTTAATCCAGCGGCCTTGCTCAGCCTGATCAGTGCCGCAACTTACGCCTTCGCCATGGTGCTGGCGCGACGCTATGGCAGCAACACGCCCTCTTCGGTTTTATCTTTCTACCAGAATGTTGTTTACGGCTTTGGCGCAGCGGGCTTTGCCGGACTCGCTGCCGTGTTGGGCATCAAACCTCCAGGCCACCCCAGCATTGATTTTCTATTCCGTGCTTGGGCTTGGCCTTCACTGCACGATGCTGTGTTGATGGGCCTGTGTGGTGTAATCGCTGCCGTGGGCATGAATCTGCTCACCCATGCCTACCGTAAGGGTCAGGCTAACATCGTCGCTCCCTTTGAATATGTGGGCATGATTTGGGCCATTGTCTTTGGCTTCACCATCTTCGGTGAAGTGCCCAAAGCCTCAACCCTTGCCGGCATGGGCATGATTGCATTTGCGGGCATTTTGGCGCTGCGGGCAGGCGTTAAGGCCGGCAAAAAATCTGCTGCAAAGGCCTGAAAAACCTGCTTCCAATAAATATTCGTGTCACAAACAGCAAGACCTAAAAAACAACAACACTCCGGATCGACTCACCACGATGCATCAGATCAAACGCATCGTTTATTTTTTCGAGCGGCAGAACATGAGTGATCATCGGATCAATCTCAATGCGTCCATCCATGTACCAATCGACAATCTTGGGCACATCGGTGCGGCCACGCGCTCCTCCAAAAGCTGTGCCCCGCCAAGAGCGGCCTGTTACCAACTGGAACGGACGTGTGGAAATTTCCTGACCAGCCCCCGCCACACCAATGATGATGGATTGGCCCCAGCCCTTATGAGCGCATTCCAAGGCGATGCGCATCACCTTCACATTGCCGATGCACTCAAAGGTGTAATCAGCGCCGCCGCCCGTCAGTTCCACCAGATGGGCCACCATGTCACCTGAAACCTTGGACGGGTTGACGAAATGCGTCATGCCAAATTTGCGGCCCCAGTCTTCCTTCACATCATTCATATCCACGCCCACGATCTGACGCGCACCGGCAAGACGAAGACCTTGGATCACATTGAGGCCAATGCCGCCCAAACCAGACACCACGGCGGTTGAGCCCACTTCAACCTTGGCAGTATTGATCACAGCACCCACACCCGTGGTGACGCCGCAGCCAATGTAACAAATCTTGTCAAACGGCGCATCGCTGCGCACTTTCGCCAAAGCGATTTCAGGCAGAACCGTGTAGTTCGAGAAAGTGGAGCAACCCATATAATGATGGATCATCTGGCCCTTATAGGAAAAGCGCGAAGTGCCATCTGGCATCTGCCCTTTTCCCTGCGTGGTGCGAATTTTCTGGCACAGATTGGTTTTCGGGTTGAGGCAATAGTCACACTCGCGGCATTCCGGCGTGTAAAGCGGAATCACATGATCACCTTTCTTGAGTGATTTAACCCCTAGTCCCACCTCCACCACAACGCCCGCACCTTCATGGCCCATGATGGCGGGGAACAGGCCTTCAGGATCAGAACCTGAAATGGTAAATTCATCAGTGTGGCACACACCTGTGGCTTTGATTTCAACCAGCACTTCACCTTCGCGTGGCCCTTCCAGATCAACGTCTACAATTTCCAGAGGCTTTCCGGCCTCAAAGGCCACAGCCGCACGTGATTTCATGGGTGAGATGCTCCTAAACTTAACGCGCAATCAATTGCGCGAACCCACCAAGCCGTCAAGTTCGATTATTGCAACCGCGCCCACACTTTGTTCACATTTTCGCCCTAACCCGCCACGCATGACACGCATTCTGATTTCAACTTTGCTGACTTTTACCTTCTGGCACAGCCCCGCTTATGCTCAGAAATTGATTGAAGCACATATGAGCATTGCACAAGGGCGCGACGATGGCCCAAAGGTGGCCCTGACTTTTGATGCTTGCACGGGGAAAGCAGATAACCGTATCCTCGATGCTCTGATCCAGAACAATATTGCCGCGACCATTTTTGTCACCGCTCGCTGGTTGAAAGTCAATCCGAATGCGATCACCAGACTCAAGTCACGGCCTGATTTGTTTGAGATTGAGAACCATGGCGCAAGGCATGTGCCCGCCATTGATGAACCCTTATTGGTCTATGGAATTGCATCAGCTGGAACACCGGCAGCGGTGAAAACTGAGGTTACAGAGGGCGCAAAGGCCGTGACCGCAGCATTTGGCACACAGCCCCACTGGTTTCGCGGGGCCACGGCCCTTTACACCGCGTCTTCCGAAAAACTGATCACAGACATGAAATTCAAGATTGCGGGATTTTCAATCTCTGGCGATGGCGGCGCCAGCTATTCCAGCCCAAAAGCCGCACGGGCAATTTCAGGCGCCAAGGATGGCGATGTGATTATTGCCCACATCAATCAGCCTCTGAAGCCCGCTGGTGCGGGCGTGGTGAAAGGCATCTTGATGCTCAAGTCTCAAGGCTACGAGTTTGTGACATTAGATGGAGGCGCTTCGCAACGCGGCCACTGAAGACATGTCTCCGCGAACTGTGAAAACGGCGGCATCCGTTTTCGGAAGAAGAAGGAAGCTAAGGGTTGCGCGGGCGCAATACTTTCGCAAGATTGCCGGGAGAGTAGTCCGGCGGGATGGGGCGAAAACTTTCGCCCGCGCTTTTTTGACTGTTTGACATCTCGGGTCGCTCTTATTCCAGTGGGATCGTCTCCATCGTTTGAGCCATCTAAGGCACGCTGGTCGTAGTGCCAGCGGGTCTTCCCGAAACGCGCCGGAGATTTGAAAGACGTGGTTTTCAAACCCGCAGCCGCCACTTCATCCTCCATTTCAGGTGCCGCCGCGAACAGAAACCCCTTCCGGAGGAGACAAGAACAGATGTGTCATATTAGGAATAAAATGTCAAGAACTTTCTTTCTTCAACCTTCTCCCCTTGAGGGAGAAGGTGGATCGCGCGAACGCGCGAGACGGATGAGGGGTATGGTTCAACACACTCTGACTTGCCATCGGACTCGCGGAACCACCCCATCATCCGCCCTTCGGGCACCTTCTCCCTCAAGGGGAGAAGGTTGATGTTGCAAACTTGGAATGCTGCCTCAACTCGTCTTCGGTGGCAGGGCGCAGCGGTCCCATCCGATCGGGTCAACGGCTTCATCCCCTTTGATGTGATATGAAGCCATTTGGTCTTCATTGAGTAGGCGCAAATAGATCTGGTCACCCGCATCCGCGCCGCCTGCTGGCACCGTGTAGAGAAACTCGTGGCGACGATGGGCCCCTTGAAGTTTGCTGTAGTCATTCAAGGTCAGTTCTGGGCCTGAAATGGAGAGATGTTGGCCTGCCTTGTTGCACCAGGCCCCATCAATGGCATCGGCATAGGCTAGTGTTGGCGCGGCAAGCAGTGCAACAATCATCACATATTTTTGCATGGTCACATCCTTCTTCGCAGCAAACCCAAACCCATTGTCACCTCGACGAAAGTCGGGAAGACGAGTCTAAGTTTCATAAAGTAGAAACGACTGCGCCTACCCCACTTGCCCGCGGTGGCGCAAAAATTGGTCGGCCAACACGCAAGCCATCATCGCCTCGCCCACAGGCACAGCGCGGATGCCCACGCAGGGGTCATGGCGGCCCTTGGTGATCACATCCGCCTCTTCGCCTTGGGCTGTGACTGTCTTGCGCGATTGCAAAATGGATGATGTGGGTTTGACGGCAAACCGCACCACAATATCCTGCCCCGTGGAAATGCCGCCCAATATGCCGCCCGCATGGTTTGACATAAACTCAGGCTTGCCATGGCGCATGCGAATTTCATCGGCATTGTCTTCACCATGCAAAGTGGCGGCGGCAAAGCCAGCCCCGATCTCAACGCCTTTGACCGCATTGATGCTCATCATGGCTGCGGCCAATTCTGAATCGAGTTTGGCATAAAGCGGCGCGCCCCAACCCGCAGGCACGCCGGAGGCTGTGACCTCAATCACCGCGCCAATCGACGAGCCTGACTTGCGAATGCCATCCAAATACGCTTCCCAGTGCTTGGCGGCCTTGGCATCCGGACAGAAAAATGGGTTGCGCTCCACCTCTGCCCAATCCCAGTTTTTAGTGTCTATCTTTTGATCACCTATCTGGATCATGCAGCCACGAATGGTGACGCTGGGAATAACTTTACGGGCCACGGCCCCTGCCGCCACACGCGACGCCGTTTCACGCGCAGACGAACGCCCGCCCCCACGATAATCGCGAATGCCATATTTCGCCTGATAGGTGAGGTCAGCATGGCCGGGGCGAAACTTATCCCGAATGTCAGAATAATCCTTCGAGCGCTGATCGGTGTTTTCAATCTGCAACATGATCGGTGTGCCGGTTGTACGCGGGCCATCAGTGCGCTCATCCTCAAACACGCCGGAAAGAATGCGCACCTGATCAGGCTCCTGGCGCTGCGTGGTGAAACGCGATGTGCCGGGCTTGCGCTTGTCCAGAAACACCTGAATATCTTCAGGTGTGAGCTTCAAACCGGGCGGGCAGCCATCCACCACGCAGCCAATGGCGGAGCCATGGCTTTCACCAAATGTTGTGACGCGAAAGAGATGACCGAATGTGTTGTGTGACATGCGCCTTCATTAAAGCGCATTACGGTTTGCGTCAAACCAGCTGATGGTGCCATTTTCCAGTTTGCAGTAACAACCCTGCGGCGTTTTGAGGTTAACCAGTGCTGCCGGCTCGAGCCCCGCCACGTAGCCCATCAAACAGCGCCCTACCGCGCCATGCGCCACCACCAAAGTGGTTTGTGTGACGGTGGACAGCCAATCATCCACCCGCGCCACACCATCCTGATAGCTTTCGCCACCCTCGGGCCGCCAATAATAGCGCCCTTCAGCATCAGCGGGGTAAAGTGGTGAATCTTTCAGCTCCCAAAAGGGCTTGCCCTCCCAAATGCCAAAACCAAGCTCGCGCACGCGCGGCTCAGTGGTCACGCTGGCCATGGAAACGCCTAGGGCCGCTGTGATGAAACCCATGGTTTGTTTTGCGCGCAGCTGGGGTGAGCACACGAGCTTACAGCCAGCAATCTCGTCGCGGTGCGCAGCAATTGCAGTGGCCACATCCTGCACCTGTTGCAAGCCTGTGGCATTAAGCTCTGTTTCGACCGACCCTTGGATCAACCCCTGCTTGTTCCAATCGGTTTCGCCATGGCGTACAAAATAAATCGTGGGCAGTGGCCTATTCAGCGGCATTATCAACCGACATGTCAGGCGCATCCGGGTTTTTCATGCCCACCACATGATAGCCTGAATCCACATGGTGGATTTCACCCGTCACACCACGCGACAGATCAGACAGGAAATACATGCCCGCATCCCCCACTTCTTCGGTGGTGACTGTGCGGCGCAGCGGAGAATTATATTCATTCCATTTCAAAATATACCGGAAGTCGCTGATTCCAGATGCGGCGAGTGTTTTGATCGGGCCTGCCGAAATGGCATTGACGCGAATATTTTTAACACCAAGATCAGCTGCCATATAGCGAACCGATGCTTCAAGGCCCGCCTTGGCGACACCCATCACGTTGTAGTGCGGCATCCACTTCTCAGCGCCATAATAAGTGAGCGTGAGCAACGAGCCACCATTGGGCATCATTTTTTCAGCGCGCTGGGCCACGGCAGTAAAACTATAGACGCTGATGAACATGGTGTTGGTGAAATTGGCAGCAGATGTATCCACATAACGGCCGCTCAATTCGTTCTTGTCGGAAAAGCCAATGGCATGAACAACAAAATCAATCGAACCCCATTTTTCCTTGATCGCATCAAAGGTGGCATCAATGGAGGCCATATCGCTCACATCACATGGCAACACCAATGGTGAGTTCACTTCAGCGGCCAGCGGCTCAACCCGTTTTTTCAACGCATCACCCTGATAGGTAAAGGCCAGCTCTGCGCCATGATCGGCACAAGATTTGGCAATGCCCCAGGCAATCGACCTATTATTGGCCACGCCCATGATGAGGCCGCGCTTGCCAGCCATAATCCCTGTTTTTCCGCTCATTTTCGTCCCATGATTTCTGCGCGAGCCCCAAACGCCCCAGCGCTGATTTGCCTAATGACACAGTTAATAGGTGAAATCAAAGGTGGCGGCACTTGACAATTTGTTACGGTTTATGTATTTTACCAAAAAGTTAATTAACCAGTATAGAAAATAATAAATGCACCTTTTGGATAGGAGATTGTAATGACCTCTGCCCCGACGATTTCTGTAGAAACCACAATCGCCGCCCCTTTGGCCCGTGTGTGGTCTGCATACACAACACCTGAAGACATTGTCGCTTGGAACGCCGCTTCCGAAGACTGGCACACCACACGGGCCGTGGTTGACCTGCGCGATGGCGGTGCGTTTCTGTCGCGCATGGAGGCCAAGGATGGTAGCATGGGTTTTGATTTTGCTGGCACCTACTCCAAGATTATTCCACAACAGCGCATTGACTATGCCTTCGGAGATCGTACGGCCCAGGTTACCTTTGATCAGAGGCCCGAGGGTGTAAAAGTGCATGTGGCCTTTGTGGCCGAACAATCTAATCCGATTGAAATGCAAAGGGGCGGCTGGCAAGCCATTCTGGATAACTTCAAGCGCTATGTTGAAGCCAAGTCCAGCTGACTCCCATGGCGCTTGATCCCCTGAGCCTCAAGCTGCAGGCACTGTCAGACCCCACGCGTCGCGCTATTTTAGCCCGGCTCATATCAGGGCAAGCCACGGTGAATGAACTGGCACATCCTTTTCAGTTGTCGCTGCCCGCCATTTCCAAACACATCAAGGTGCTGGAAGTGGCAGGCCTTATCACTCGCACGCGCCATGCGCAGCAGCGGCCATGCCAGCTTTCGGCCGAAGGCCTGCGTGAGGTTGATGACTGGCTGAATGCGTACCGCGCCACATGGGAACAGCGGCTTGACCGCCTTGAAGCCTACTTGGAAACTTTGCAGGAGAAATGATGATGCACAACCTCACCACGACAACTTTGCCAAAAGACAAACCACAAATCATCACCACACGTTTGATAGCAGCGCCGCGCGAACTGATTTGGAAGGCGCTGACCACGCCCGAACACCTGCAACATTTTTGGGGCCCGGATGGCTTTACCAACACCTATAAGAAATTTGATTTAAAGGTGGGCGGCCAAGCCCTGTTCACCATGCACGGGCCTGATGGTAAGAATTGGCCGAACCGCTTTATTTTCCGCACCGTGACCCCACCCTCGTATTTGGCCTTTGACCATGATGGCGGCGAAGACGACCCGAGTGGCCACTCCTTCATCGGCGAGCTTGAACTCAAAGACGAAGGCGGCAAGACCCGCGTTGAATTGCGTATGACGGAAAAAACCATGGAAGCGCGCGATTTCGTCGCGCAATTTGCTGTCGCAGGCGGTGTACAAAACCTAGAGCGGTTGGCCGCCTATGTGGCCCCGATGGCCGACCCCCTGAACAAATTCGTGATCGAGCGGTCGTTCCCCGTCTCGCAAAAGCGCCTGTTTGAGGTGTGCAGCCAGGTTGAACATTTGAAACATTGGATGTCACCTGCAGGCATGAAAGTGATCAAGGCCGCGCAAGATTTGAAGCCCGGCGGCACCTATCACTATGGCCTCGAAATGCCGGACGGCAATGTCATGTGGGGCAAAGCGACGTACAGGGAAATTACACCGCACAGCCAACTGGTTTATACCCAGTGCTTCTCCGACGAAAATGGCGGTGTCACCACTCACCCCATGGCCCCCACATGGCCCTTGGAAATGCGCACCATTTTTGATTTCATTCCCGAGGGGGAAAACCAAACGCGCTTGAGAATAACTTGGCTCAACACGCGAATTGCCGATGCTGAGATCCAAACATTCCATGCTGCTCATAAAGGCATGAGCGGCGGTTGGACTGGCTCTCTCGATCAATTGCAAGCCTATCTCGCCAAGGGAACATCAGCATGAGCAAACTCCGCGTTGAAAGCTTTATGATCTCGGTGGATGGCTTTGGCGCAGCGCCAGATCAAAGCATGGAAAACCCATTTGGTGTGGGCGGCAAGGTTTTGACGGATTGGTTTTTCAAAACCAAAACCTTCCAGACCATGATTGGCAGAACTGAAGGATCAACGGGTGTGGATGAAGTTTTTGCCTCCAGCGGCTTCACCAACATTGGCGCAAATATCATGGGTCGCCATATGTTTGGGCCCCAGCGCGGACCATGGGAAAACGAGGATTGGAAAGGCTGGTGGGGGCCGAATCCGCCCTATCATTCCCCCGTCTTTGTAATGACCCACCACCCCCGTCCTAGGCTGACCATGGAAGGCGGAACAGTGTTTGAATTTGTGCATGGCAGCCCACAGGATGTTCTGGCCCGCGCCAAAGCTGCAGCACAAGGCAAAGACATTCGCCTGAATGGTGGCGTTGAAACTGTACGCAATTTCCTCAAAGCAGGCCTTGTGGATCATCTGCATCTGGCTGTGTCGCCTGTGACCTTGGGCAAGGGCGAAAACCTACTTGCAGGAATTGACCTTAAACGCGCCGGACTGACCAGCACAAAGACAGTGCCGGGCGAAGGCGCATTGCATCTGGTTTTTGAGCGAATGTGACCAAAGCTTGCCGCCAACAGGCATTCAGCTTAAGCTATCACACAGTGATTAAATCTCGAATATTGTCATCCCGACGAAAGTCGGGAACCAAACTTTCCACACGTGAGATTGCTGAAAGCTTGGGCCCCGACTTTCGTCGGGGTGACAAAATAAGGTAAGACTAAAAGGAATAAGGGGAACACGGCTATGCTCACAGCGCTCGTCATCATCGCCATATTGATCGCAGCACTTTTGGCCATTGCGGCGTCACGGCCCAACACCTTCAGCCTGTCGCGCTCAACCACCATCGATGCGGCGCCCGAAAAGGTTTTCGCCCAGATCAATGATTTCAAGAACTGGGTGAACTGGTCGCCCTGGGAAAAGCTGGATGCAACCATGCAAAAAACCTTCTCAGGCGCTGCCTCTGGCAAGGGCGCAAAATATAGCTGGGTGGGCAACAAGAAAGTGGGCGAAGGCGCGATGGAAATCACCAATGCACAAGCCAATTCTAACGTGACGCTCGATCTGCATTTTTATAAGCCCTTCAAGGCTGACAATGTGACCGAATTCACCATCACCCCGCAAGGTGCGGGCAGCAAGGTGAACTGGGAAATGCGCGGAAACCTAAACCTGTTTATGAAGCTGATGCACATGTTTATGAACATGGACAGAATGGTGGGCAAGGATTTTGAAGCAGGCCTTGCCGCCATGAAATCAACCGTTGAAGGCAAGTGATCACCCATGGATATTGAGCGCCTGAAAGTCACAACAGCCGAGCAGGGTTTTACCGATCGGAACGACCCTTTCACCCTGTTTGCCGAGTGGCTGAAAGATGCCGAAGCCAAAGAACCCAACGACGCAAACGCCATGGCGCTGGCCACGGTGGATGATGAGGGCTTGCCCAATGTGCGCATGGTGTTGCTGAAAGATTTTGATGAGCGCGGTTTTGTGTTTTACACCAATTATCAAAGCCAGAAGGGCCAGGAAATCTTAAGCGCAATGAAGGCCGCCGTGGTGTTTCACTGGAAATCATTGCGCCGCCAGATCCGCGTGCGCGGCATTATCGAAAAGGTGACGGACGCCGAAGCCGACGCCTATTTCCAATCGCGCCCGCGTGACAGCCGCATTGGCGCTTGGGCCAGCGCCCAGTCACGCCCGCTAGAAGGCCCTTTTGCCTTGCAAACCGCTGTAGCCATGTATGCGGCCAAATATGCCATTGGCCAAGTGCCCCGCCCGCCCCATTGGAGCGGCTTTCGCATTCAGCCTTTGAGCATTGAATTCTGGCACGACCGCCCCTTCCGCCTGCATGACCGTGTGGTGTTCCGAAGGCCAGACCCCAAGAGCGATTGGACGAAGGCCAAGCTTTATCCTTGAACTTAGTCATATTTACACCATATTGACTTTGTATGTACGTTCACTGATGGTAATAGGATGAAGGATATTAAGTTTCTATGGGATGAAACCAAAGATGCATGGCTGCGAGAAACCAGAGGTGTGGGTTTCGCTGACGTGGTCGAGGCCCTCATCAACGGAACGGCCTTGGCCGATATTCAGAGTCCAAAGCGCAAAAATCAGCGGATGATTGTTTTCAGGGCGCGCGACTATGTGCATGTGGCACCATATGTCATTGATGTAAACATCTACTTCTTCAAAACAATTTATCCTGACCGAAATCTACATGCAAAATATGGATCATAAGATGAAAAAAAAGCCAAAAGTTGTGTTGGATCCTCCTTTCTATGACGACGAGGAGCGTGAGTTGATTGAGGATTTGCGTGCTGGTGTTTATCAGACCGTACCCAATCAGGCTGCCCGTATGAAAGAGCTGAAGGCGATGGCGGAAAGCACCTTGAAGCGTAAATCCGTGACCATCCGCATTCAAGAGCGGGTGATTGACCAGTTGAAATCAATGGCCAATGAAGAAGGCATGCCATACCAGACGCTGATCTCATCCGTTCTTCACAAATACATCTCCGGAAAACTGAAAGAAGGTCGGTAATGGGCAAAAACTCTTCCCCCCGCCCCGAAACCATTGCCGCCCATGCACTGCGCGCCACCGATGCCGCGACGGGTGCCGTGGTTCCGCCGATCTACCTTTCGACCACCTATGCTCGCGATGAAAACTATGCGCCACGGCTAAAGGAAAACTATGTGCGCTCTGGCAGCCCCAATGTGTGGCAGGCCGAAGACACCATTGCCGCATTGGAAAAAGGCAAAGCCGCCTTGCTGTTTGTCTCCGGCATGGCGGCCATCACCGCCCTGCTTGAAACTGTGCCGATGGGAGGCCATGTGGCGGCCTGCCATTCGATGTATTATGGCACGCGCAATTGGCTGGAACTGTTACGCGATAAAGGCCGCATCACGCTAACTTTGTTTGATGCCGCCGAACCGGGCGCACTTGAAAAAGCACTGACACCCAAAACTGATCTGGTCTGGATTGAAACCCCCACCAACCCCATGTGGACAGTGGTGGATATTCAAGCTGCCGCCAAAGCGGCGCACAAAGTCGGGGCCATTTTGGCCGTAGATGCTACGGCACTCGCCGCCGTCACCACCCTACCGTTGAGTTTGGGGGCCGACATTGTGTTTCACTCGGTCACCAAATATTTAAACGGCCATTCTGATGTGCTGGGTGGCGTGCTGGTAACACAAGAGGCGACACCGCGCTGGAGCGAGATCGCAACTTTGCGCACCAAAACATCCTCTCCCTTGCCACCCTTTGAATGCTTCCTGTTGCAGCGGGGCATGCGCACGCTGTTTGTGCGCTATGCGCAAGCTTCCGGCAATGCGCTGGCCATCGCGCGGCATTTTTCCAATCACCCCAAAGTCCAAGCCGTGCTTTACCCAGGCCTTGCCACCCATACGGGCCATGCCATTGCCAAGCGGCAGATGTTGAATGGTTATGGCGGCATGATGTCATTGGTGTTAAAAACCGATTTTGCCGGCGCACAGAAATTCTGCACAGGGTTGAAGGTGATCACCCCCGCCACATCACTGGGCGGTGTGGAAAGTCTGGCTGAACATCGCAAGACAGTGGAAGGCCCGCAAAGCCCGACGCCGGATAACTTGGTGCGATTGTCCATCGGCATTGAAAATGTGAATGATCTGGTGGCGGATATTGAGCAGGCCTTGACCGAGGTTTAATTCGCCAGATCGAAATCAGCCGCCACGCTGGCCTCACGCACAAGGCGGCCATTGGGCATGTCGTTTTCGTCCACGCGGCGGCGAACTTCAGCCTCTGGAAGCTGGTAGCCCGCCCAACGCGCTGTCAATCTTTTCCGCAAGGTGTCGTCCGTGCACTGCACCATCACGCTGAGATCAAACAGCGCCTTAAGGCTGTTCCACGGTGCATCGCGCAGCAGGAGATAATTGCCTTCGACAATCACGATGGGAATGTCGCGCGAAATGAGCCTTGCCCCGCCGCGTGAAATTTCTAAATCGCGGTCAAACACCGGCACAGCCACAGCCTCTTCATCCCGCGCCCGCATGCGGAGCAGCGTGTGATAAAAGCCGCCCACATCAAATGTGTCTGGCGCGCCCTTGCGATCTTTGCGGCCCAACGCGGTGAGCAAATGATCATCATAATGAAAACCATCCATTGGCAGGATTGAAGCAAGGCCAGATTGACGGGCATTCAACAGCTCCGACAGTTTTTCCGCCACGGTCGATTTTCCAGAGCCGGGCGCACCAGCAATGGCAATAATCTGACGCTGGGAGCCACCAGCCACCAGTCGCGCCACCACATCAGTCAATGTGATCTTTTTTATCATGGCGCCCTTTTACACCGCCATTGCCAATTTGCGACCCTCAAAAATCGCCGCCACTGCCGTGCGCGGGGCCATGGCATCACCAATCATTGGCGCATCGAGATCATCACCCAATTCACGGTTGGAGATATTGGTAGCCGCGATCACCAATGTGTCAGCCGCAATGCGTTCAGGCTTGCCCCCTGCACTGCGCACCAGCGCAGCATCACCTTGCCATTCCAGCACCACACTATCGGTGAGCAGCCGCACCCCCAGGCTGCGCAACTTGGCGCGCATTTCAATATCAGCCGCGGTGCGGGCCATTTCAAACATCACACTCGCAGCCGGTGTGACCAGCGTCACCGTATGGCCAGCCTCAGCCAGGGTGAGGGCCGTGCCAGACCCTTTCCAATTGGCCGTTTCATCGAGCAACACAACGCGCTTTCCGGGCCTGGCAATGCGGGCCATCACATCCTCCGCCGTTACCACATGACCGTTCTCGATGCCGGGCAACACATCATGGTCTGGCATGGCACGCTGAAAACCTTGCCCATCAGGGGTGGAGCCTGTGGCCACAATCACCACATCAGCGCCAAAAGCCTTGGCCTCTTCGGCATCAAGCGGCGTATTGAGCAGCACCTTAACTTGCAACCGATTGAGCTGGCGCTCAAACCAATCCAGATAGTCAATGATCTGGTGCCGCCGCGGAATAAGACCGGCAAGGCGGAATTGCCCACCTAACTTGTCTGACGCCTCTGCCAAGGTCACGCGGTGGCCGCGTTCTGCCGCCACGCGCGCCGCCTCTAAGCCAGCCACGCCACCACCGATCACCAACACGGATTTAGGCTGAGCGGCTGGCACAAAACGATCCCCTCCCCACTCAAATTCGCGCCCCGCACTGGGGTTGATCAGGCAAGAAATCCAATAATCGCGGTAACGCCGCCCCCAGCACATCTGATTGCAGGAGAGGCAAGGCCGCACATCTTCAGGCCGCCCCTCGCGCGCCTTATTGGCCAGATGCGGATCGGCAATCTGACCGCGCACGATCGACACCATATCCGCCTGACCTGAAGCAATGACGGCATTGGCATTTTCCGGCGTGCGCACATGGCTTTCACATTGCACCTTGGCAAATGTAACAACCTGCTTCAGCGCCTCAGCCGCAGGTGCGCCCATCTTGTCAGGGTAAAACACATGCGGAATGATGCCGGTGAAATTGAAATAGCTGCCCGTGCCGCAGGTCACATAATCCATCAATTGCCGCTCGTCATGGTAAGCCATCACCTCTTGCAGCTGTTCGATGCTGGCAAGGTTTTTAGATGACTCATCATAATGCACGGCAAGGCCAATAATAAAATCATCCCCCGCCATTTTGCGAATGCGCTCCATGATCAGGCGCGAAAACCGCGTGCGGTTTTCAAGACTGCCACCCCATCTGTCATCACGGCGGTTGTTAAACGGCAACCAGAACTGATCGATGATGGCGTTATAGGCGGCGAACAGTTCGATACCATCAAAGCCCGCCTCCTTGGCGCGCCGCGCCGCCTGCACAAAACCTTCAATGATCTCTTCTATTTCGCGCTCGGTCATGGCATGGCTGCCATCCGAGTCATGGAAGGATGGCAGGCCGGAAGGCGACCACGACGGTTCATAGGAATTATCAAAATCCCCATGCTGGCCCACATGATAAAGCTGGTTGCAGATGACTGCGCCATGGGCATGTACAGCATCAGTGATTTTGCGGAAATGCGGAATGACCTCATCACTCGAATGGCGAAAATTACCGCGCGTCAAAACTCCGGTGCGGTGAACCGGAACCGGCTCCACCACAATCATGCCAGCCCCACCACGTGCGCGCTCTTCATAATAGCCACGGTGGCGCTCCCCCGGCAGGCCATTTTCAGACATATTGGCCGTGTGCGAGCCAAACACAATGCGGTTGCGCAATGTCTTGTGGCGCAATTGCAAGGGCTTGAACAGGGCAGGAAACATCTCACTCATTTTTTCGCATAGCTCCGCAAAACATCATAAATCTCGGTGGGAATGGGAATGCCCTCTCTGGCTAGAATCTTGGCTGTGGCTTCACGCTTGGCATTGGGCAGGCGCGCACCCTTTTGATCCGTGATCGATTTGACCAATGCTTTGATCTGGCCATCAAAGGCCCCACCAGAAAACATCTTGGGTTCAAGGGCGAAGAAAAATTGTCCGCACCCCACCGTGCGACCATCCTGCTCGGTGAAGGAGGCTTGCTCGGGCCCGCGCAGCGCGCCTGCCAAAGCGGCGCACATCACCTCTACCATGAGCGCAATTCCAAAACCTTTATAGCCACCTGCAGGCACCATGGAACCCAGCAGTCCTGCATGAGGATCAGTGGTGGGGTTACCTTGTGAATCGAGAGCCCACCCCAAGGGAATGTCACGCCCCTCTTCGGCTGCACGCTTGACCGAAGTCCAAGGCACCACGGTTGACGATTGATCAATGAGAAAGGCCAGCTTGCCTTTACGTCCCGGCACAGCAAAGGACAAAGGATTGGTGCCGAGCACCGGAATACGTCCGCCGACTGGCGCGACAATGGGCATGGCATTGGTAAAGCCAAAGGCCACCAACCCTGCTTTAGCCAAATAGCCAGTGTGAAAGCCCAGCGTGGCCGCATTGTAGGAGTTATGCACCGCCATTCCGGCAATGCCATATTTTTGCGCCGCTGGAATGAGCTTCTTGAAACCCGCCTCAATGGCGGGGTGCGTGAAGCCGCCGCGCGCATCCACACGGTAACTCACAGGTGTAAGTTTTTTCACGCTGGGCCGCACGCGCCCATTCACCTTGCCGCTTTTGACATGGGCACAATAATATTGCAGCCAATAAAACCCGTGTCCGTCCATACCTGAAAGTTCAGTATCGAGAATTGCATCCGTAAGATAACCAATATTGGCTTGGCCGGCCCCTGCCCCCAGCAAGGCAGAAGAAATCAAGCGCCGCGCCGCCGCCGGTCTCAATCGCAAGCCATTGTTCGTCATATCTTCGCCCTGTGAAACAACAAGTCATCAACGCTAACATAGCTCGAGCAAAAAATTGGCACCAAAAACTTCGACAATCAATTGAATTGATCTCCACTTCAGAGCCAGCGGCCCCTGTTGCACAATTTGCGAATTTGATTGATAGAACAAGCCATGAGTGAGCCTATCCTTCCACCCCGCACCAGACGATCATTGCCCATGGCGTTGCTGCGCGCGCGCGAAGCCGTGATGGAAGAGTTTCGCCCCATGTTGGCGCGTATTGATATGACAGAGCAGCAATGGCGCGTGGTGCGTGTGCTGGCGGAGGCTGGCGCGTTGGATGCCAGCGAGGTTGCTTTGCGCGCCTCTATACTGGCCCCAAGCCTTACCCGCATCATCCGCAATTTGGAAGAACGCAAATTAATTCGCCGAAAAAAGGATAATTCTGATGGTCGCCGTGTAATTTTGGAGATAGCGCCCGGCGGGGCAGCCTTGATCAAGAAGGCTATTCCCGAAAGTGCTGCCGCCTATGAAAGGCTGGAAGCGCGCTTTGGTGCTACCCACATCAACACACTGCTCGATCTGTTGGATCAGTTCACGGTCAAATAACTAACCGCCAAAACTGCCGTTTTGGGAGGGCACATGCACATAGTGCCGATCAAAATAGAGCAGTGCGCTGCCATCCAGGCGTTGGCGAATATCGAACACCTGTCCCACCATCACATTGTGTGTGCCCACGCGATGAATATCAATCACCTGACAGGCGATCGACACAATGGCATCACGCAGTGCAGGCTGACTGTGCTTGATTGGATACCAGTGAGCTGCGGCAAAGCGGGCCGTCATGTCTGTGATCGAGCCCGCAAAAATTGCAGCCAGCTTGCTATGTTCGGCAGGCAACACATTCACGCAAAACTTGCCATTGGCTTTAAACATCTCAGTTTGGCTCGAGCGCGCATTCATGCAGATCAGCAGCGTTGGCGGCTCGTCCGTCACGCTGCACATGGCTGTGGCCGTAAAGCCTCCTTGGCCAGCCGGCCCATCGGTGGTGATCACATTGACAGGCGCGCACACCCGCGCCATGGCATTGCGAAATTCTGTTTTGGAAACCGCGCTGTCCATGCCTTATGCACCGGTTAAGGGGGGCAGCCACGTTTCGCCCGTCCAGCCATTTTCATTATAATCGCTCATGCAGCTATCCACCAATTCTTCCATACGCTTCAATGTGCCCGTGCGCTCAGCCCCTTTCAAGACCTGCACCCGCACTTCTTCAGGAGCACCGGCATAATTTAATTCATAAAGGGCATGACGACCTCCAAATTCTGTGCCCGTGGCATCCCAAAGCAACTTCATAATCTTAATACGCTCCACATGGCCCATATCATTGGAACCCCGCACATATTGCTGAAGATATCTGTTGATCTCTGGGTTGTGAAAATCCTTGGCTGATGAAGGCAAGTAAATAAGGCCTGAAGCCACCACTTTGCGCACAGTTTCAATCACGCGGGGGTAAGCTTCCGACATAAATGTACGATAGCAGAGGGCCGATTCTAGATTCGGCAGCACAGCTCCATTCGCCCACGGCACAGGGTTAAGTGCCATGGCATTTGAAAAACTCCAGAACATGTGGCGCAGCGCAATCACTTCACCCAACGCAGCTTGATTGCCACGGAAGGCATCACCCCCCGTAGCGCGCAAGGCCTTGGCAAGAAGTCCGGCCAAGAAATCCATTTTTACAGCAAGGCGGGTGCAACCCTGGAAGCAGTAACCATGCATGAAGCCAGAGGCCGGATGAAAAGATAAAATTTTGGCAGCATCGCGCAGCACCAAAACATCCTCCCAAGGCACAAAAACATTATCGAGCACCAAAATGGCGTCATTCTCATCAAAGCGTGATGACAAAGGATAATCAAATGGATGGCCCACAGTATTGGCCGTTTGCTCATAGGACACGCGGCAGATCATTTTAACGCCTGGGGCATTCATCGGCACAATAAACATCACCGATAGTGAAGGATCATCCGTGACTGTGGCGGAGCTTTGTGCAAGGAAATTATAGTGAGTGAGCGCCGAAGATGTGGCCACCACCTTGGCACCCGAAACAAAAATGCCGCCCTCGGTTTCCTTGGTAATGTGAACGAACACATCTTTAACGGCATCTGCGGGCTTGTGACGATCAATGGGCGGATTGACGATGGCGTGATTCATAAACAGCACCGATTCTTGCGCACGCTTGTTCCAAGCCTTGGCGTTGTCCTTGAATGGGCCATACCAATCGGCGTTGGCCCCCAGCGTATTCATCAAAGCAGCTTTATAGTCAGCAGTGCGGCCCATCCAGCCATAGGTCATGCGTGCCCAATCCGCGATGGCCCCCTGTTGCGCCATCAGGTCCTGCGGAGATTTCGCCACGCGGAAATATTTATGCGTATAGCCACCGGATCCGGTGTCAGTCTCAACGGTGAGCTTCGCCTTGGTCTTCTCATCATGCAGCGCATCATAGAGCCGTGCGAGCGAGCGCGCCGAATTGCGCATGGCGGGGTGCGTGGTCACGTCCTTGACACGTTCACCATCGATGTAAACCTCACGGCCATCGCGCAAGCTTTCAAGGTATTCTGCACCGGTGAATGGGCGCTTCTTGTCGGCGCGGAAATCTTCTGAACGCATCGTCTTCCTCCGAAACAGGGTTTCATTTGTGAATGTGTTAAATACCCAATTTTGGCGAGGATGAGAATTGACTTCTCGACCAATTTAATTGTACTTTTTCGACATTATGCCCACAACAAGTATTCCCGATTACTTCGTTTATGGAGAAACAACACGCGCACTTAACGCGGGCTTCCTCCATGTTGAATTGGTTTCTGCGCGCAATTTTGTACATCGTGGCAAGGTTTTGCCCCACAAGCACCCGGGGATGGCGCAAATTACGTTTTGGTTTAAAGGCAAGGGCCGATACTTTATCGAGGATCAATCTTGGACATTTTCTCACCCTGCGGCCAGCCTGGTTCTGGCTGATACTGTGCATGGCTTTGAGGTAAACACCCATTCGGATGCCATAGTCTTGTCACTCGAAAATGCCGCCCTTGAAAACATATTGAATGAACTGGGCATACCATCGGCTCAGTCGCTGTTCCTGCATCATGGGGGGCAACCCCCCCAATGGCAAGCACTGCATCTCGCCATGCGAAATGCTTTTGATGAATATGAAGCCCAAGCCCCCTATTGGTCAGCACAGGTCAATTACCATGCCGCCAGCGCTGCCATTCATCTGCAGCGACTTGGTATGCAGGCACCCGCACCTTCCACCACGTCACCACCAAGGCCTGTGGCCGCACGGTTGAAGTCGCTGATCAATTTGCATTTCCGGGAAAACTGGCCAATTGCTCGGTATGTGGGTGAAATTGGTGCGTCAGACCACACAGCCCTGCGCGCCACAAAAGCGGCCTTTGGATCATCAATCAAAAATCTGGTGGTGCAGCGCCGGCTGCTCGAAGCAAAAAGATTGCTAGTCTATACCATAAGATCATCGGAAGACATTGCCTATGAGCTGGGCTTCAAGGATCCCGCTTATTTCAATCGCGAATTTAAGAAGCATACCGGCTTTGCCCCCGGAGTTTGGCGCAAACAAAATGCCGCTTTTCACGCGGGCACACAGCCAAAGATTTAACGCCCCACGCCATGTTTTTCATCAAAGGAATAGCCACTTGAGCGCACGGTGCGAATGGGATCAGCTTCCTTGCCGCGCGATAATTGCTTGCGCAAGCGTCCAACATGCACATCAACTGTGCGTTCATCAATCTCAGATTGATTGCCCCACACACGGTCAAGGAGTTGCGCGCGGCTGAATACACGGCCCGGTGACTGCATCAGATATTCCAGCAAGCGAAATTCGGTCGGAGAAAGTGCAATATCGCGGCTGCCGCGCATCACACGCTTGCGTGCGCGGTCGATGGTGATGTCGCCAAACGTGATTTGCTCGACAATTGTTTCAGCCCGCGCCCTGCGCAAAAGGCTTTTCACACGCGCCATCACCTCAGGAACTGAGAATGGTTTGACGATATAATCATCAGCCCCTGTGGCGAGGCCACGCACGCGCTCAGTTTCTTCACCGCGCGCCGTCAACATGATGACCGGCAAAGTCTTGGTCTGATCGCGCGCGCGCAATAATTTGCACACTTCGATGCCAGAAATGCCGGGCAACATCCAATCCAGCAGCACCAGATCAGGCATTTCATCAGCTATGGCCATATGCACATCTTCGCCGGTTTCCACCACGCGGGTGCGAAACCCTTCAGCCTTCAGATTATAGTCCAGCAGCTGGTGGATGGCCGCTTCATCTTCAACAATCAGGATTGAGGCGCTCATGGATTTAGTCGTTATTCAGGGATGAGAAAGGTGTGACAGACGTCTTGTCATTCTTCGGTCGCTGCTCTTTCAGCATGTATCCGTGCACCAGGTAGTAGATGTTCTCAGCAATATTCGTGGCATGATCACCAATGCGTTCAATATTTTTGGTGGCAAACAAAAGATGTGTGCACGCCCCGATCATACGCGGGTCTTCCATCATATAGGTCAGAAGTTCACGGAATATGGAATTATAAAGAGCGTCAATATCTTCATCATGTCGCCACACATCCATCGCCTTATCAGCATCGGACGAAGCAAAGGCATCCAGAACCAACTTGAGCTGCGCTTGGCTCAACTGCCCCATGCGCTCCAAGCCTTTGGTGAGGCGCTGGGGAATGCCATCATAAATCGCGTGAGATCGCTTGGCGATGTTTTTAGCCAAATCCCCGATCCGTTCGATATCGGCAGCAATGCGAATAGTCACCATCACATTGCGCAAATCCTGAGCCATGGGTTGGCGCTTCGCGATGGTCAGCACCGCGCGCTCTTCAACCTCAATTTCTTTGGCATCCAGCAATTGGTCGGCGGCAATCACACTATCAGCCAGTTTTAGGTCACGGCGAATGAGCGCGTCTATGGCCTTGGCCAATTGCTCTTCGGCCATACCACCCATTTCGGACAACATGGATTTGAGCTGGGCTAAATCGCTGTCATAGGCTTTGACAATGTGGTCAGACATCACTTTCTCCTCAGCCGAAGCGGCCAGTAATATAATCTTGCGTCCGCTTTTCCTGCGGATTGGTGAACACGGCATCAGTATCACCAACTTCGACCAGCGTTCCCAGATGGAAAAATGCAGTGAGATCAGAGACCCGCGCCGCCTGTTGCATCGAGTGGGTGACAATCACGATGCAAAAGTTTTGTTTCAGATCACTGATCAATTCTTCGATCCGTGCCGTGGCAATGGGATCAAGTGCAGAACATGGCTCGTCCATCAAAATAACTTCAGGGTTCACAGCAATGGCACGCGCTATACACAGGCGTTGCTGCTGGCCGCCGGAAAGTCCCGTACCGGCATGGGCCAAGCGGTCTTTCACTTCATCCCACAAGCTGGCGCGCTGTAGGCTTTCCGTGACGATGCGCTCCAAATCAACCTTGTCCTTGGCGAGTCCATGGATGCGCACACCATAGGCTACATTTTCGAAAATTGACTTTGGGAAAGGGTTAGGTTTTTGAAACACCATGCCTATGCGCGCGCGCAGCTCAACCACATCCACGGCGCGGTCATAAATATCCATGCCGTCAAAGGCGATTTTGCCCGTAACGCGGCACGATGGTATCGTATCATTCATGCGGTTGATCGATCGCAAAAACGTGGATTTGCCGCATCCGGATGGCCCAATGAAAGCCGAAACAGCTTTATCAGGAATCGTAATTGAAAGCTCTTTAATCGCGCTTTTTTCGCCATAATAGACATTGACGTCTTGGGCCACAATCTTAGGCGCATTGGCTGCTATGATAGCAGGTATGGCAGGTGTAAAGACTGTCTTGAAGCTCATGTCATTCATTCCTACCACCGCCGTTCAAATCTGTTGCGCAACCAAATGGCAAGCGCGTTGAAAACAAAAAGTACGATCAGCAAAGCCAATATAGCCACTGACGTGCGTGAACGGAAAGCCGCCTCGGGCAACGCCGACCACAAATAGACTTGCACCGGCAAAGCTGTTGCCGCGTCTGTAATGCGTGTTGGCACATCAGCGATAAAGGCCACCATACCGATCATCAAGAGTGGGGCCGTTTCGCCTAGCGCACGAGCCACTCCTAAAATTGTGCCCGTCAAAATGCCCGGCACAGCCAAAGGCAACACATGATGGAACACTGATTGCTGATGAGAGGCACCAACACCAAGGGCCGCTTCACGAATCGATGGTGGCACAGACCGCAGTGCTGCGCGCGACGCAATGATGATGGTTGGTAGCACCAGAAGGGCGAGAACCAATCCGCCCACCAGAGGCGATGAACGCGGCAAGCCAAACTTATTCACAAACACAGCAAGCCCCAAAAGTCCGAAGATAATGGAAGGGACCGCGGCGAGATTGTTGATATTGACCTCAATCAGATCCCTCAATCTGCTCTGGCGCGCGAACTCCTCAAGATAGAGCGCTGCCGCAACACCCAGCGGCAAAGCCACCAGCAAGGTGATGGCAATGGTGAAAAGAGAGCCCATAAATGCGCCACGAAGGCCGGCCTTTTCTGGCGATCGCGAATCGCCATTGGTTAGAAGGGACCAAGAAAATTCACGCGTTAATTTGCCGGCTTCCTTCAATTTGGCCAAAGCCCGAGCTTCAAAATCCGAGTTTTCACCCAACGCAGAAACGCTCATTTGCTGACCTTTGAGAAAGCTATCAGCATCCGCAGCCAGTGGGCCCTCAACCGTAATGGTCTTTCCGATCAAACTTGGATCAGCAGTCACTTGCCGCTGCAAATTTTCGGCGATCGATGTTGAAAACAGCTTAACAAGCTTTTTCTTCTCAGGCTTTGCCGTCACATCAGGAAATTCAGCAGCAATTGCTGTTCTGACAATGGCTTGGAAATCCCCCGCCGCAATCTGCGTGGCATCAACCTTTGCGGGGTCAACAACCAAGGAAAGCCGCACTACATACTGCGTAAGCGAGGGAATTGCGTTAATGGCAAGATTGCTGATCAAAAAGACCAGAAACAATGCCGTAAGTGCAATTGCGCTCTGACAAATGGCGCGAAATATGCGCTCACTGCGATTACGCTTGAGGGTGCGGGGCGATGAGGTGAAATTAGGCATAATGTTCCTTGTATTGACGCACCACACGCAACGCGATCACGTTTAAGATCAAGGTCAGCACAAACAATGTAAGACCCAATGCAAAAGCCGAAAGTGTTTTGGCTGAGTCAAATTCCTGATCTCCCACCAACATGGCATTGATTTGCACTGTCACAGTGGTGACTGCAGCCAGCGGATTGATACTTAAATTAGGTGCTAAGCCTGCTGCCATCACCACGATCATCGTTTCACCAATGGCACGCGAAATCGCCAAAATAAATGCCGAAACAATACCAGGAAAGGCTGCAGGTAAAACAACTTTACGAATAGTTTCAGATTGCGTAGCCCCCATGGCATAAGACCCATCGCGCATAGCCTGTGGTACAGCGTTAATGACATCATCTGACAATGATGAAATGAGCGGCACAATCATCATACCCATAACGAGCCCTGCGGCCAGTGCAGACTCCGACGCAATCGTAAGCCCCACCTGCGCACCCATGGCGCGAATAAACGGAGCAACCGTCAGTGCCGCAAAAAAACCAAGCACCACGGTGGGAATGCCAGCGAGAAGTTCAAGCAAAGGCTTGGCAAAAGCCCGCGCCCGCGGCGTTGCATATTCCGCCATATAGACGGCAGAAAGAATGCCAATGGGAGCTGCAACTGCAAGAGCAATAATGGTGATAAGCAATGTACCCACAATCAAAGGTACGAATCCAAAACTGGGAATCGGCGAAGAAGGTGCCCACTCTGTGCCAAATAGAAAACTTTGAAGTGGCACTGCACTGAAAAAGCGGTAAGACTCAGACGCTACAGAAAGCACAATGCCCAACGTCGTCAAGACCGCAAAGAACGATGCCCCCAACATCAGTGAAAAAACAACAGGCTCCGTGTAATGCCGGAGCCGATATTTCTTAGTCAGATTCAGGGACGTTGTCGTCATATCTTGGTTTACCAGCCTGGTGAAAAACAGTTTACAGGAGCAAACTTCGGTACATCCGCGAAATTCGCCCCTGCTTCTTGACCAACAGACTTACTTAAGCTTGTCCGCTGTGAGGGATGGAAGCGTTTTAGCCATTTCAAGCTGCGCTTTCAAATCAGCTTCTGGCAAAGGAATAAGACCTTTGTCTGCGAGATAGCCTTCACCCCCGATTGCCTTTTGTGACATATACTCGGCAACAAAACCTGCCATGTCAGGCATAGCCGTCATGTGATCTTTCTTCACATAAACAAACAATGGGCGCGAAAGCTTATATGCGCCGCTCTGAATGCCTTCAACAGTTGGTGCTGCACCTTCAATGCTGGCCGCCTTAACTTTTTCAGAATTCAGCGCCACATTGGAATAACCAAATAGAGCAAATGTGTTCGGATCAGCAATCAGCTTCTGCGTGATCGCATTGTCATTTTCGCCGGCTTCCACAAATCCACCATCCGTACGCAGTGTTTTGAAAACAGCATCAAATGCTTTGGCGTCTTTTCCAGCCAATTCTTTCAACGAAGGATAGCTCAGAGCACCCGGATTCAAAACCAGATCTTCGATAGACGAACGTGTGCCAGATGTTGCGGGGTGGCTCATCACAACAATTTTAACCTTTGGCAAGGACGGATCAATATCGCTCCACATCTTGTTCGGATTATCAATCAGCTTTCCATTCTTATCAGGAATTTGCTTGGCGAGCGCCTCGAAAAGCTGCTGCTTGTTTATCGAAATTGCAGGGCCGCCTTTGGCATTCACCAAGGCCAAACCATCATAGCCAATGGTCAGTTCTGCAACATTCTTGACGCCATTCTTGGCGCAGGTTTCAAGTTCGGATTTCTTCATTTGGCGCGAGGCATCAGCAAAATCAGGCGTATCTTCACCAACACCAGCGCAGAACAATTTAATGCCAGGGCCGGAACCGTTGGCCTCAACGACTGGAGTCTTCTTGCCGGTGGCTTTGCCAAAAGCTTCAGCAACTGTTGTTGTGAACGGATAAACAGTACCAGAACCCACAACGCGAATCTGGTCGCGAGCCAGAACAGGTGTTGCAGCCAGTGCAAGGGCAGA
Source organism: Alphaproteobacteria bacterium (assembly GCA_028868255.1). Lineage (GTDB taxonomy): Bacteria > Pseudomonadota > Alphaproteobacteria > Rhizobiales > Aestuariivirgaceae > Aestuariivirga. Next base: position 39,938 of record JAGWUY010000001.1, read on the forward strand.
AACGGCCATTAGAAAACGTGTCATCATCAATTCTCCATTTGTTTGACCAGCGGCTTTTACGAATTACGTGTGAGCCTTTTGCAACATTTGAACGACATTATTATGACAACTCAAACCTATGATTTTGAATGAGGAATTGAAATGGAAAAGGTGCTGCCAGCACCTTCTTTTGATTGAATATCAAACCGGCCTCGGTGTCGCTGCACGATGTGTTTGACAATCGCAAGCCCAAGCCCAGTGCCGCCGCGCGTGCGGCTTTCCTGAGTGCTGACACGGTAAAATCGCTCAGTCAGGCGGGGCAAATGAATTTCGGCAATGCCGCGCCCATAGTCACGCACGCTGAGTACACCTTGCGCGCCTTGTGTGTGGCATTCAATTTCAATGCGCCCGCCTGAACTGCCATACTTAATCGCATTCTCAATCAAATTTTGTGCAACTTGCAAAAGCTCTTCCGCATCACCCGCCACGCGCTGGGTGTCGTGTGCATGAAGGGTGATGACCACACCGGCTTTCTCCGCCGCATCCGCCAAATTCACTTTCGCCTGCCGTGCCACATCAACCAACAGAACTTGCGCACTTGGCCGCACATGCTCGTTGAGTTCAATGCGGCTCAACGTCAAAAGATCATCAATCAGGCGCTTCATGCGTCGCGCTTGCACTAACATTGTGCCCAAGAATTTTTCGCGCGCCACGTCGTCATGTTTTGCAGCTCCCTGCAATGTTTCCACAAAGCCGATAATGGAGGTGAGCGGCGTGCGCATCTCATGTGACGCGTTAGCGACAAAATCAGAGCGCATTTTTTCAATCGCTTGTTCGCGTGTAAAATCACGCAAGAGTATCAAAATATCGCCTGTGTCCTTGAGTGGCGAAATTTGAATTTGGACTTGCCGCACTGGCTGGCCACGAAATTCCGTGTCAACAGAAATAAGCGTTTGCGTTTGGCGGGCTTGCGCCACCGCCTGAGCAAAAGCCGGCGTGCGCACCACCGAAAATACAGGAAGCCCCACAGGGTCAATCTGTAACATATCACAAGCCAGCATATTGGCTGCAATCACTTGCCCCCGAAGATTGACCATCAACGCCCCATCCGGCAATGCACGAAGAAGAACAGTTGCATCAATGGTACTGGTCATTTGTTTTCATTCCGGCGCATTTGCAGGGGGATAGACAAAGTACATTTCATCTGGAACACACGGTGAAAGCAAGTGGCAGTTAACGCACAATAAATTCCTTGGGTGTGACATCCAGCACAGCGCGCCAGCAGCCCTGATCCAGACTATTAGGCAATCAAAGACTACGGTTTTGTGACAATTGGGATACGAGGGTTTTCGTCGCGCTGCAATTTGGCTGCAAGGCCCACAGCAAGCGCCTGCGCCAAACACATGGGTGCGGCCAGTGACCTAGAAAATGTGTATTCATGCTCCGGCACCGCGAAAAAAACATCGGCATTCTTGGCCAACGGGGAAAGTGTAGAATCTGTGATGGAAATAATTGGAATTTTTTTGGCAGACGTTCGCTCTACGATATTGACCACCTCGGTGGCGTAAAAACGAAACGCCACGGCAAACAAAAGATCACCTTTGCGGATAACATCTGCCATGTGCGTGGCTAAGCCTCCGCTGGCATCCAGCAGCACCGTGCGCTTGCCCAGCATGGTCAGAATATAGCGCAACAATTCAACAATAGGTGCAGAGCGCAACTGCCCCGTCAGATAAATCGTATCTGCTTTCTCGAGCAAGATAACAGCCCGCTCCAGCTGTTGTGAATCAATCCCACTCATCAAGTCCTGAAGAGAAGCAATATCACGCAATACCAATTCGTTCAGGAATGTTTGCGTCGGCGTATCGCCCTTGTTGGAAAGTTCCGTTCGCAAAGCCTTGACGCGGGCATCAAAACCAGGTGCCGCCGTGGTCAAGCGTTTTTGAAACACGGCCTGCAAGTCTTTAAACCCGTTATAACCCAATGACTGTGCAAACCGGACGAAGCTGGATGCATGAATACCGCACACTTCAGCAATCGCATTCAAAGATTTAACCGCCACGTCATTCGGGTTTTGCGTCAGATAAACCGCAATTTGCTGTGATCCTTTGCTCATCCCATCATAGCCCTCGTGGATCAGACGAATTAGATCTTCATAATCCTTCTCCTTGAGTAGCAAGTCTTTGACCACATCGAGCTCCGCAAAATTTTATGACTTATAGCGATCTCGGCACGGTTTGCACCAGTGCAATGTTCAATGTGGCTTTCTCACGAGACACGACTAGGCTTCTTGATAGACAAGACAATTCGTGTTCCATTAAATCACGCCGCTTGTTTCATAGCTCCAGGACCAGGGGTTGCAGCTTTAGGGCATTTTCCTGCAATGATCATGCCGAGCACATCATCATGCGTGACATCACTGGTGCGCGCTGAACCAACTACTTTGCCGTTTTTCATCACCACAAGCCGATCAGCGAGATCAAACACATCATGTAGATCGTGGCTGATGAGAAAAATGCCGATGCCTTCGGCTTTCAATTGCTTGATCAACTCGCCCACCTGCGCCGTTTCTTGCGGCCCAAGTGCGGCGGTGGGTTCATCCATAATCAGAATGCGGGCGTTGAAATGAATGGCACGGGCGATTGCCACCGATTGGCGCTGACCACCTGACAGTTTCGAAACGGGTTCTTTGAAACGGCGAAAGTTTGGGTTCAACCGGTGCATCACCTTGCGGGTTTCAGCTTCCATGGCCACATCGTCCAAGGTTCCTATCGCGGTTTTGATTTCGCGCCCAAGAAAGAGGTTGGCAGCAGCATCCACATTGTCGGCCAAAGCCAGTGTTTGATAAATTGTCTCGATGCCTTGTGCTTTTGCATCACGCGGGTTGGCAATTACCACGTCCTGACCAGCAACTAAAATCCGGCCATGATCACGTTTGTACGCGCCCGACAATATCTTAATCAAAGTGGATTTGCCTGCACCATTGTGGCCGAGAAGCCCCACAACTTCACCTGGAAACAAGTCAATTGATGCATGATCAACAGCCTTGATGCCGCCAAAAGCGATAGAAATGTCTCGCATTTCCACAAGCGGCGTTCCGCTCACTGCAACATTTGCCTGCTCAAGCTTTACTTCCACCGTTGATTTTGCTGCCAGCACGACGGGTTTTTGCGTCGCAGTTTTGGCAGGCGATTTCTTAATTGCTTTTGCCATAAAGTTGTCTCCCTTACTTTGCGTTCCGGCGATAGATGTAGTCAAGCCACACAGCAAATGAGAGCACAACGGCCAGCGTCATATTCAGCACCGGCGTATCAAAGCCGAGCAATGTCATGCCCGTTTGAATGGATTGCATGATGAGTGCGCCAAAGAATGCCCCAAAAATTGTTCCAACGCCGCCCGACAGTGAAGTGCCGCCAATGACAGCGGCTGCGATCACGTAAAGTTCGTCAGTTGTGCCCAGCGCAATGGCCGCAGCATTCAGGCGCGCGGTGGCAATGATGGCGGAAATTGCGCACAGCAAACCCATAATTGTATAGGCCGCGATCGTGATTTTTTTGGTGTTGATACCCGCCAATTCAGCCGCTTCCGGGTTTCCCCCTATTGCATAAATATAGCGGCCCAGGGGCGCACGAGTGGCAATAAATGTCATAATCAAGCCTACGGCACCCGCAATCAAGACAGGAATGGCAAAGCCATGCGAGATAAACAGACCTTCGGGTGGCACTTGGATATTACGGGCAGCAACATATTGGGCGATGATGCCTTTGGGCCAATAATAAATGTTGACCAACCATACAGTCGCCAACACGATAACACATAAAATAGCACCAACTGTTGCTTCAGCCCACATCGGTCTTACAGGAAAGTTGAACTTGTGGCGCTGTGCGCGGCCCGAATGCAGGCTCCAAACAATGCCTAAGCAGGCCAGTATACCAACGACCCAACTCCAAAATGAACCAATCGCCCCATAAGGCCCGCCACCGATCAGCGCATAAACGGGATCCATCGGCGCAATGGTTTCACCCGAAGCAACTTTAAAGGCAGCGCCGCGCCAAAACAAAAGCCCACTGAGCGTTACGATGAAAGATGGAATCCCGGAATAAGCAACGATCGTGCCATGCAAAAAACCAATAAGAGCACCAAGGATCAGGCCAATCGCCGTCGCAATCACCCAAATCCATGTGCTGCCAAACTCAAAGTATTGCGGCAAGCCATAGACTTGAAGCCAAGCCATCACGACCGCAATAAACCCTAGAACTGAACCGACGGAAAGATCAATTTGCCGCATGACGATGATCATCACCATGCCCGAAGCCATAATGGAAATAGATGCGGTTTGCGTGAGCAAATTCCACAGGTTGCGGGGTGTCAGAAACAGGGCTTGGCCCGTAAAGAACGGACCCGCCAAATGAAAGCCAACCCAAATAAAGAGCAGAGCAATCACCATGCCGACCACACGACTGTCAATTTCTGTAGCCCGCAAGAAGTGCTTCACTGGGCCCTCTCGTTCAAATGTAGCTGCGCTGTGATACAAATCTGGTGTTGACACTTTCCCTCTCCCTTAATTCAACACGGGTTTGATCCCGCGCTTGTTTTTTAGTGGGCTGCGCCTCAATTGGAGGAAAGTAGCGCAGCCCGCGCTTGCAAATTTAAAATGGGCTAAAAGTTATTTGCAAGCAGCAACTTTTGCAGGGTCAGCACCAGCGCATGCCTTTTCCTTGCTGATCCAACCGGCTTTGATCACATCCCCAAGATTTTCAGTGGTGACCGCAACTGGGGCAATGAGAATGGCTGACATTTCAACTTTCTTTGCGCCATCTTTAAAGGTCTTGCCTTCAGCCATCTCAGATACCTTCTTACCATCGGCCAAAGCATTGGCGGCTTCACCAGCAACCTTGCCCAATACGCGGCTGTCTTTCCAAACTGAAACCAGCTGAGTGCCCAAAGCAACGCGGTTCAGAGCAGCGAGATCGCCGTCTTGACCTGTCACAGGAACGGAGCCAGCCATGCCCTGTGCTGTCAACGCAGCCACCACGCCTGACGCCATGCCGTCGTTTTCAGACATAACGGCATCAACCTTGTTGCCGGTCTTGGTGAGGCACTGTTCCATGTTCTTCTGCGCATTGTCTGGCTTCCAGTTGTCTGTGAAGGTTTCACAGACATTCTTGATCTTGCCGGAATCGATCAATGGTTTCAGTGTTTCCATCATGCCGTTATAGAGGAATGTAGCATTTGGATCGCCTGGGTCACCCTCGATGAAAGCGAAGTTGCCTTCCTTCTTGCCCTTTTCAACCATGGTCTTGCCCATCAGACGGCCAACGCCCACATTGTCGAAAGTGATGTAGAGCAAGTTGGGGTCTTCAATCTGGCGGTCATAGGCAATCACAGGAATGCCTTCAGCCGCGGCTTTGGCCAAAGCTGGCTTGATGGCTTCACCATCCTGAGCGAAGATCAAGATCGCATTGGCACCTTGAGCAATCAATGACTCAACGTCAGCCAACTGCTTTTGCGCCGATTGCTGAGCATCAGCAAAAATATACTTGTTGCCAGCAGCTTCGATAGCGCCCTTGATGGCGGCTTCATCGGTCTTCCAGCGTTCTTCCTGCTTGGTGCCCCAAGAAACAGCAATAACCTTGTCTTTAGCTATTGCTGTGCTGGCAAAACCAGCCACCAGAATGGTTGAGGCCATCATGGCCAATAGTGTACGTTTCATCCAGTTCACTCCCTAAACTTTGATCCCTCGAGGATCATTATGCGGTCTAACGCCCGACCGCGGGCAAGAACGGCAGCAACTGCCGTTAATCTCGCTATAACAGGGCGTGATGACATCTCAGTACCCCTTCGACCCTGAAGAGACGTGATCGCCATTTGCCCCCAAAGCTTGTCTCACACTTGCCACACTTTGCGCAGCAGCACCTGCCAACAGGCGCACATCATTTGAAATGGTCACCAGATCAAAACCCCAGCCAATGGCTTTGGCGGCATAAGTGGGCGAGCCGCAATGCAACGCCGCCTTGATGCCAGCCTTGTGTGCAGCCTTGAGAATTTTCTGAATGGCTTCCACCATCTCAGGTTCTTCCCGGTCAAAACCCGTGGGATATTTGCGCCCCGTAAGGCCAAGTGTGAGATCAGCAGGGCCAATATAAACACCATCCAAACCAGGTGTTGAAACAATGGCATCCAGATTGTTCATCGCCTCAGCGGTTTCGATCATCGCCAGCGCCACCACATGCGCATTGGCATGAACGCCGTAATCAGCGCCTTGAGAAAATGTAACGCGCGTGGGTCCGAAGGAGCGCACACCGTCTGGCGGGTAACGCATGTAAGAGACAAAGCGTTCAGCATCGGCGCGGGTGTTGACCATCGGGCAAATGATGCCCATGGCACCAGCATCCAGCGCTTTCATCACATCTGCGGGGTCAAGCCAAGGCACACGCACCATGGGGGTAACGCCGCTCGCGCGCATCGCCTGCAACATTGCTGTGGCACTGTCATAACCCACAAAGCCATGCTGGAGATCAATAGTCAGGCTGTCATAGCCTTGCCCCGCCATGATTTCAGCAACGAAGCTGGACGATGTTGAAAGCCAGCCATTGATCACCGGCTTTTTTTCATTCCACAGCGTGCGCAGTTTGGAGGTTTGCATGAGCTAGACCGTCATCTGGGTGAGTTTGACATTGAGGTAATCATGGATGCCTTCGCTGCCACCCTCGCGGCCCATGCCAGAAGCTTTAATGCCGCCAAAGGGCACCTCAGCTGCGGCCAGCGCAAAGCTGTTGATGCCCACCATGCCCGCCTGCAAACGGTGCGCGGCTTCGCGCATCCGCTTGGGGCTTGAGGTGAAGGCATAGGCCGAAAGGCCAAGCTCAGTCGCATTGGCGCGGGTGTAAACCTCTTCATCTGAAACAAAGGGCGTGATGGCGGCAATAGGCCCAAAGTTTTCCTCAGCAATGGCTTTGGCATCATCTGGCAAACCTGTGATCACCGTAGGTTCATAGAAAAAGCCTGTGTTCTGGCCGTCCGGACGTTTGCCACCGGCGACGATTTTACCACCGCGCTTCACCGCATCCGCAACAATGGCCTCAATCGCGTCAATCCGGCGCTGGTTGATCAGCGGCCCCATTTGCGAGGCATCATCCAAACCATGGCCAAGCTTCAGAGCCTTGGTGCGCGCGGCAAAGCCGGCGGTAAATCGATCATGCAGGCTCTCATGCACATAGAAACGGTCACCCGTCACGCACACTTGCCCCGCATTGGCAAATTTCACAGCAACACAAATGTCGAGCGTCTTTTCCAGGTCAGCATCATCGAAAACAACCACGGGGGCATTGCCACCCAGTTCCATCGACACGCGCTTCAAGGTGGCAGCACTATCACGGATCATTTGTTGACCCACGGCTGTTGACCCGGTGAGCGAGATTTTGCGCACCAACGCCGAATCCATAATCGGTTTATAGGTTGTTTCCGTGGGGCCAATCACCAGATTGACCACACCTTTGGGAAGCCCCGCCTCGGCCAAACAATCCACCAGCAGCATGGCCGTTCCGGGCACTTCACGAGAAGGCCGGATCAGCACGGTGCAACCAGCAGCAAGCGCCGGAGCCACCTTGCGCGCAATCAACACAGCGGGAAAATTCCAAGCGGTAAAGGCGGCCACCACACCCACAGGCGCGTGATGCACTTCAATGCGCCCACCCGGCGCACGGCTTTCAACAATGCGCCCATAGATACGGCGCGCTTCTTCTGCCGCCCAGCGGAACTGATCAACTGAGAGCTGCCATTCCCGCCGCGCCTGCGCAATAGGTTTGCCCGTCTCCAGCGTCATGGTTCGGGCCACCTCTTCGCTGCGCGCCGCCATGACATCAGCACATTTGTGCATAAGATCAGCGCGCGACCAAGCGGCAAGATGGCTCCACGCACCAAAGGCTTTATCTGCAGCAGCAATGGCCCCATTCACATCTGCCACAGTGGCGATGGGCGCTGTGCCAAGCTGTTCACCCGTTGCCGGGTCAACCACCGGCAATGTGCTGCTTGTGGATTGCGTGATCCATACACCATCAATGAAAAGGCCGAATTTGCTATAATCCATGCGGGAATTTTGACTCATAGGGGTGAATTTTCGAGGTTGCTGCGCACGAAGCTGAGGCTTTGCGTCAATGCAGCCGCGCGGTTGGGGTCCGCCTGCACTGCAGTGTTAAAAGGTTCCATAGAAATAAAGCCATCAAAACCGGCCGCTTTCAGTACCCGCAACTGACGAATATTCTCAACGCGGTCAGTTGCACCAATCAACACACGATCAGGCTCAGTCAATGCTGCGGCAGGCGAGTCTTGCCGCACGATGCCAGACATATGGGCAAGGCCAATGTGC
>JAGWUY010000051.1 GCA_028868255.1 Alphaproteobacteria bacterium
CGCAACGCCGGGCCAAACTTTCCGCACCGTCATCTTGCCGCTTGCCCTGCCAGGTGTAATTGCGGGTTCGATTTTCACTTTCTCGCTCACGCTGGGAGATTACATTGTCCCGCAAATTGTGGGCAATTCGCGGCCCTTCATCGGTCAAGCAGTCTATACTTTGCAAGGCACGGCAGGCGATATTCCACTGGCTGCCGCTTTCACTGTTGTGCCGATGCTGATCATGGGTGTCTATCTGATAGTGGCAAAACGCATGGGGGCATTCGATGCGCTCTGATGCTGGCTGGCTTTTGAAAATCGGTGCGGCAGCGGGCCTTGCCTTCCTGCATTTGCCGCTGTTGCTGATCGTGGTCTATGCCTTCACCACCGAGGAAAAATCATTCCAGTTCCCGCCGCCCGGCCTTACCACCAAATGGTTCAGTGCGGCTTGGTTTGACCGACCAGACATTTGGGGGCCACTTTGGCTTTCCATTCAGGTGGCATTGATTGCAACGGCTCTAGCCCTGATTTTCGGGACGCTGGCGGCAGCTGCTTTGTCCCGCGCCAAATTCTTCGGCAAGGATTCTCTGTCGCTCCTCTTCATCCTGCCCATCGCGCTCCCCGGCATCATCACCGGCATCGCCTTGCGCTCGGCCTTTGACATCATGAACCTGCCCTTCTCTACATGGACCATCGTGCTGGGCCACGCCACATTCTGCATCGTTGTGGTCTATAACAATGCACTCGCAAGGTTCCGCCGCATCAGCGGCAATATGGTGGAAGCATCAATGGATTTGGGCGCTGATGGGTTTCAAACCTTCCGCCATGTGGTGTTGCCGCAAATCGCTTCGGCGCTGCTGGCGGGCGGCATGTTGGCGTTTGCTTTGTCGTTTGATGAAGTGATCGTCACCACCTTCACGGCAGGCCAACAATCCACCTTGCCCATCTGGATGCTGCAAGAGTTGATCCGCCCCCGTCAACGCCCGGTGACCAATGTGGTGGCCATCATCGTCATGGCCGTCACCTTCATCCCCATCCTCTGCGCCTATTATTTCACGCGCGAGGGCGAACATACGGGCGGTGGCGGGAAATAGTTAGGCAGCAACATCCCCCCGCTTCCACTGCTCATGCGTTGCCGCGCGGAAATCCTCAAAAGTGCCCGCATCAATCGCATCGCGAATGCCCTGCATCAGTGATTGATAATAAGCAATATTGGCCCAACTCAGCAGCATCATCCCCAATAGCTCTCCCGAGCGCATGAGGTGGTGCAAATAGGCGCGGCTGTATTGCGACAAGGCAGGGCATGAGTGCTCAGCATCCAGCGGGCGCGGATCATCCGCGTGCTTGGCATTGCGCAGATTGATGCGGCCAAAGCGCGTGAAAGCTTGGCCATGCCGGCCAGAACGTGTCGGCATCACGCAATCAAACATATCAATGCCGCGCGCCACTGACTCCAACAAATCCTCCGGCGTACCTACACCCATGAGATAGCGCGGGTGATCTTCCGGCAGCGCAGGCGCTGTAAACTCAATCGTCTGCAACATCAACTTCTGGCCTTCGCCCACAGCAAGCCCGCCAATCGCATAACCTTCAAAGCCAATCTGGCGCAGGCCATCTGCACTTTTCAGGCGCAGCCGCTCATTGGTGCCACCCTGCACAATGCCAAAATTGCCCCGCCCCGGCTGTGAGCCAAACGCCTCACGAGAGCGTGCCGCCCAGCGCAGTGAAAGCTCCATCGCTTTTTCAGCATCCTTTTCGGAATGCGGAAATTCAAGGCATTGATCCAACTGCATCTGTATATCAGACCCCAGCAAGCGCTGAATTTCCATGGCGCGTTCCGGCGTCAACTCAAATTTGCGACCATCAATGTGAGATTGAAATGTGGCCCCCGTTTCTTTGATCTTGCGGATCTTGGAAAGCGACATGATTTGGAACCCGCCTGAATCCGTCAGGATCGGGCCTTCCCAGCCAATGAATTTGTGCAGTCCGCCCAGCTTGGCCACTTGCTCCGCACCGGGGCGCAGCATCAGATGATAGGTATTGCCGAGAATGATGTCCGCGCCCGTTTCCTTTACCTGATTGAGGTAAAGCCCCTTCACCGTGCCCACCGTGCCCACGGGCATAAAAGCAGGGGTTCGAATGTCTCCCCGGCCCGTATGCACGATGCCGCGCCGTGCCAAGCCGTGTTTTCTGAGAAGTGTAAATCCGAAATATTTTGTCATGGTGCAGGCCATAGCAGGCTGGCATCGCCATAGGAATAGAAGCGATAATTTTGCAGAATGGCATGGGCATAAGCCGCCTTCATCGCATCTGTGCCAGCAAAGGCACAAACCAACATGAACAGCGTAGACCGCGGCAGGTGAAAATTGGTTATCAACCCATCCACGGTGTTGAATTTATAGCCGGGTGTGATGAAAATATCGGTGGTGCCAGAAAAGGCTTTGCCCGCAGCACTTTCCAACAGGCGAAGCGAGGTGGTGCCAACCGAAATAACCCTGCCCCCACGGGCCTTTACGGCGCGAATATGATCAATCACCTGAGGCGAAACCACGCCCCATTCGGCATGCATTTTATGGTCGTTTGTGTCATCTGCTTTCACGGGCAAAAATGTGCCAGCGCCCACATGCAGGGTAACAAATTCCGCTTCTATTCCAGCTTCTTGCAACGCTTTCATCAATGCTGGCGTGAAGTGCAAACCCGCCGTCGGTGCAGCCACAGCACCTTCCTCTTTGGCATAAACGGTCTGATAATCGGTTTTGTCTTGCGCGTCTTGCCCACGCTTGGATTCGATATAGGGTGGCAACGGCACCCGCCCCACCAGCGCCAAAGCTGCATCGAGTTCAGCACCCGAAACGCCAAACCGGAATGTCACTTCCCCTGCCTCGCCTTTGGCTTCGACGATGGCCGTCAATACGCCAAACTGAACCGTGTCCCCAGCCTCAAGTTTCTTCGCCGGCTTCACAAATGCGTTCCACCGCGCTCCATCGAGCCGCAAATGCAACAGCGCTTCAATCTTCGGCGTGGTGGCAAGCCTGCCCACGCGGTGGCCCGAAAGCGCCGCTGGAATCACTTTGGTATCATTGAAAATCAAAAGATCGCCGCTGCGCAATTGGCCGGGCAAATCCGCCACACGCAAATCGGAAAATGCGCCGTCCTTCACCACCAATAATTTGGCGGCTTCACGCGGGGTGACAGGCCGAAGTGCAATATTCTCCGGCGGCAGTTCAAAATCAAAATCGGCGACGCGCATGGCATATTACTCAAGCAATCCCCTCCCCCTTGTGGGGAGGGTTAGGGTGGGGGTCGCTCGGTGTGAAACTTAGAAAAGAAAAAAGGGACCGCAAAACTCAAGTTTTGAGCGACCCCCACCCCGCCCTCCCCACAAGGGGGAGGCAGCAATGTCTTACGCCTCAGCGCCAACACGCGCGGTGGCAATTCGGTCTGGGTTGCGCACGGGCTCGCCGCGCTTGATGCCATCCACCACATCCATGCCTTCAACCACCTTGCCCCACACCGTGTATTGACGGTCGAGGAATGATGCATCGCCAAAGCAGATGAAGAATTGGCTATTGGCCGAATTGGGACTCGATGAACGCGCCATCGAGCAAACGCCACGCTGATGCGATTCGGCGTTGAACTCAGCTTTGAGATCGGGCTTCTTGGAGCCGCCCGTACCAGCGCGGCCCAAATCACCATCGGCTTTGCCGTGTTGGCCATCGCCGCCTTGCACCATGAAGCCTTCGATCACACGATGAAACACCACATTGTCGTAGAACTTTTCGCGGGCCAATTCCGTGATCCGAGCCACATGACCAGGAGCCAAGTCAGGGCGCATTTCAATCACAACCTTGCCCTTGGCCTTGCCAGCATGATCGGCGATTTCAAGCGTGAGCGTATTTTTCAGGTCAGCCATTATTGCACCGTAACCTTGATCATTTTGTCTGGGCCATCAACGGCGCCTGACTGTGGGTCACCCTTCTTGAGGGAGTCGACGCATTTCATGCCTTCGCCATCCACATGGCCCCAAACGGTATATTGGCCGTTGAGGAAAGCGCCATCAGCAAACATCACAAAAAACTGGCTGTTGGCCGAATTCGGATCATTGGTGCGGGCCATGCCCACTGTGCCACGCACGAAGGGCTTGGTTGAAAATTCAGCATTCAAGTTTGGTTCCTTGGAGCCGCCACCGCCAGTTCCCGTTGGGTCACCCGTTTGGGCCATAAAGCCGTCAATCACACGGTGGAATACAATGCCATTGTAAAAACCAGCCTTTGCCAGCTTCGTAATTTGCGCCACATGCTTGGGCGCAACATCAGGCATCATTTCAATGGTGAAGCTGCAATTCTTCGAGGTATCAACCTTGAGCGAGGCAGCCATGGCAGGGGCGCCGAGGGCCGATACGGCCAACAGCGAAATCAGGAATCGGTTCATTGATCTCTCCAGTTAAGATGGGCTGCAACTAGCGCTATTTGCCGATAGTGGCAACAGGGTGGCAAGAAGCCCACTGTTCAGAGCTAAATCTTGCGCTATAGAGGGGCCATGTCCATGCCTCCCAAAAATCCCCGCGCCAAAAAGACGTTTGGTAAAAAGCCATTTTTCCGTGCTGGCCCTGGCGGCCAGAAGCCGAGGGACGCATCACGTGTTGGCAAGCCCTCCTCCGCCCCGCACACGCCAGAACGCATGTTGGTCGCCAACCCCGATAATGATCTGATTTACGGCGCGCACCCGGTGACTGAGGCTTTGAAAAACCCAAGGCGCCGCCCGGTGAATTTATGGTGTACTGAAAATGCGTTCCTGCGCCTGAAGGAAGAAGCGCCAGACGTTTCAATCACGCCCGAAATAGTACACCCGCGCCTGCTCGACCATATGCTGAAATCGGCTGACGCTGTGCATCAAGGCATCATTCTTGAAGCCAAGCCCTTGCACCAGCCGCGCCTTGATGAAGTGCCGCGCGATGGCTTGATTGTGCTGCTGGATCAGGTGACTGACCCACACAATGTGGGCGCCATTATGCGATCCTGTGCGGCGTTTAACGTGTCCGCGGTGGTGGTCACCGCGCGCCACTCGGCAGAGGCCACCGGCGTATTCTTCAAAGCGGCCTCAGGCGCTTATGAGCATGTGCCCTATGTCACAGTCACAAATCTCGCCCGCGCCATGGATGAGCTGATTGGTTACGGCTTCCATTTGGTGGGTCTGGATTCGGAAGCGGAGATTGATATGGCTGGCGTGACCAAAACCCGCCCTCTCGCCCTCGTATTGGGTGCTGAAGGCAAAGGCCTGCGCCAGCTCACTGCCAAGACCTGCCATGAAGTGGCCCGCATAGATATGCCTGGCGTCATCAAAAGTTTGAACGTCTCGATCGCCTGCGCTGTTTCGCTATATGCTCTGACACATTGAAAAAGGGGTGGATTTCTCCACCCCCCGTCGCCGTCCCGATCAATCAGTTCCGAATTAGTATCCGCCGCCTTTGGACATCACCGGGCCATAGTGAACCACCGTGCCGCCATAACCAAAGCCTGCGCCATAACCAGCGTCATAGCCATCGACCGCATTATAGCCACCTATCATGCCGTAAGCCGCAGCATTTGAACGATGACGCTTGCTGCGCTTCATCTTGCGGTGGCCGCCACCATAGGCCATCTGCATTTGGTAACCGCCCATGCCATAAGCATAACCGCCACCATAGCCATCGCCATATGACAACTCGTAACCACCATTGTCATAGCCATAGCCGGCGTTATAGGCCATTGCAGCGCGGCGTGCGCGCTTTTCAGCCTGCATCACAGCAGCAGGGCTTGCTGGCTGATAATAACGCACAACGGGCTGCGGATAGGCATAGCCACCGCCGCCATATGCGTAACCGCCGCCTACAGCACCGCCGAAGCGAACGCGGCGTTGCGTATAGCCATAGCCACCCCCATTCTTGGATATGACCATGCCACCAAGGTTGACACGGCGTTGCGCACGCAGGCCACAATCACGAATGTCGCGCACCATCACCATGCCATAGCCATTATAGCAGGCGATGCCACGGCGGTTTTCTTCCCACCATGCGTTTCCAAAGCCGCCACCAGCAAATTCAACACTGCCACCACTATACCGATAACCACCGCCATTGCCGCCATGGCGTTTTCCACCACCGCCAAATCCACCACCGTTCTTGCCGTCGCCACCACCGCCGCTGTTGCCGCCGTTGCCGCCTTGGCCATTTTTTCCGTCGCCATTGCCGCCAGTTGCGCCGCCACCATTCTTGCTGTCGCCGGTTCCGCCGGAGGCATTACCCCCATTTTTACCATCGCCGTTGCCACCAGTTGCGCCACCGCCATTCTTGCCGTCGCCAGAACCACCAGTATTGGCAACGCCCGCGTTTCCACCATTTCCAAAGCTATGCTTGCCAGCACCAGCTTCCGTTGCCATGAATGCAAAAAGGCCCAAAGCCGCCAAAGTTGGCACAAGTAATTTCCGAGAATTCAACATCTGCAATACCCCTATTAAGAAATCCTCTACCATCTGTCCCAAAATGGAACATTTCGGCAGCCGGTTCGGACCGATAAAACGGGTGTTGCAGTTCACAGGCCAAATGGATTAAGAGGTGCCAACGAAGCACTGCTTCGGCCGGCTTAGCTCAGTTGGTAGAGCACCTGATTTGTAATCAGGGGGTCGCGGGTTCGAATCCTGCAGCCGGCACCAGTTTCAAAGTATTGAAAAGATGTAATGTTTCGCCAGCCAGAATGAGTTGGCTGTTCTTGGGTAGGGGCGGACCGCTTCGTCCGCAGGCATTAACACTGAGCCACACCATTCTTCGGCTCAGAATCAACATACCCAGCCGGCAACTCACCCTTCAGGTTTTTGACCCGTCTAAAAATGACGCAATCGAAAATCTG
Organism: Alphaproteobacteria bacterium; assembly: GCA_028868255.1. Lineage (GTDB taxonomy): Bacteria > Pseudomonadota > Alphaproteobacteria > Rhizobiales > Aestuariivirgaceae > Aestuariivirga. Next base: position 6,864 of record JAGWUY010000051.1, read on the forward strand.
ATCAACCGCCTGTTTCGCCCCAGCCACGCGCGAGGGGTGATCAGTATCTGCGGCGGCATGGGGCAACAACAAAATGCGGCGCGGAAACGCCTCCGCCAGCGGCAAATACGGCACCATTGGCCCGGTCAGCGCACCAGTCATGTCGTCCTTGAACAGGTCCGCATCAATTGCTGCATGAGCAACCTGCCCGCGCTGCATCGCCTCACCCAACATTGCGGCATCCACCACTTCGCCACGATCAAAATTAATCACAGTTGCCCCAACATTGAGAGCCGCCAAAGCTTCGGCATTAATTAATCCGGCATTGGCATAACGGCCTGTGGCAGCGTCAAGTCTGCCCAAACCCACATGCACACTCATCACGTCTGCTCCACGCATCGCAGATAAAATATCCGCGGCAAAGTTATGGCCATCTGCTTCAATTGCTGCGCGGTGCTTTTCCCGCGCATAAGCCTGAACCTTCATACCGAAGGCCCCGGCAATGCGCGCCACCGCACGACCAATATTGCCGTACCCAATGACCGCCATAGTCTGCCCCTCCAGTTTTGCTGTGTGAAATTCGCGCAAGTTTCGGCCTGTATCAAAATCGCCCGCCACCACCCGCGCATGCAATTCATCTAGTGGCAAATCTGGCCGAAACCGCAGCAAAGCTTTGAACACCATTTGCGCTGTGGCAATGCTGTTAAAACCTGGTGTGTTCATCAAAGGCGCAACGCCACCCACCCCACTGCCCCCGCCCCACGAGGCGCTGCCCATATTGGCTGTGCCAGCACCGATGCGCACCCCGCCCGAGTTAAATATGGATTGCGCAGGAACGAATGTGGCTGCTGCAATCACAGCATCATATTGGCCCTTGTCCGTGAGTGGCAAAATTTCAGCCGCCGTTGAAAGGTATGGCGCATAATAAAAGTGCAATCGCCCATCCAAAAGCTCCGCACCATCCCACGGCCCAAGGTGAAACACACCACCCTTGGCTTCGATGTGAGCTTTCACTTCAGAACAATCCGCCTGGCCCGCCGCATCAAACTTCAAACCAACCAGATCAATGATCAAAATTTTAAAACTGGCTCGGGCGTGGCTCATCAACCAAAAACTTTTTTGAGTGCCAGCAGCGCGTCTACTTGGGTCAAATTCATGTGCAGTGGCGTGATTGAAATACGTTTGTTGAAAACAGCGTTCAAATCGGTGCCGGCGGGCGGGTTGCCCCGTTCACGCGCAAAGCCCAACCAATAATAAGGTGTGCCACGCGCATCCATACGCTCATCTACCGTGAGATAATTCTGGTCGCGTTTGCCTTGAACGGTCACATCAATGCCTGCAACTTCATCTGGCCTGCAATCTGGGAAATTCACATTCATCAAAACGCCGGGGCCAAATTCCATCGCCACCAATTTTTTCACAATGTCTGCGCCATGCTGCGTGGCCACCGCAAAAGTGATGCCGTTGTCAAACATGCCGATAACCTGGCTCATGGCGATGGATTTGATGCCCAGCATCGTGCCTTCCATGGCGGCGGCAATGGTGCCGGAATAAGTCACATCATCAGCAATGTTTTGCCCACGATTCACACCAGAGAGTATGAGACTAGGCATAGCGGGCATGATTTTGCGCACCGCCATCACCACACAATCGGTTGGCGTGCCGGAAACGGCAAAGCGCCGCTCACCCAATTTGCGGTAGCGCAGCGGATTGGAGAGTGAGAGTGAATGCCCTGCCCCAGACATTTCTTCCGCAGGCGCCACCACCCACACATCATCACTGATGGCGGCAGCAATCTTTTCCAGCGCTGTCAGCCCGGGCCCATGAATGCCATCATCATTGGTGATCAGAATCCGCATCAAACGCTGTTCCCCCGCAAAATCTTGTTCATCGCTTTGCCCTTGGCCAATTCATCAATCAGTTTGTCGAGATAACGAATGTCGCGCATCAGCGGGTGTTCGATGTCTTCAACCCGAACACCGCAAACAACTCCGGTAATTTCTAAGCGCGCTGGATTGAGCGCTGGAGCTTCCGCAAAAAACTGCCTGAAATCTTTCTGGTCATCAATCAGCTTTTGCAGCCCCACAGCATCATAGCCCGTCAGCCAGAAAACAATCTGATCGACCTCTGCTTTGTTGCGCCCTTTTCTTTCAACCTTCGCCACATAAAGCGGATAGACTTTAGCGAAGGCCATTGAGAAAATGCGGTGCTCACCTTGCATGGATCAAGTCCTCTTGATCACACTCAACCCGCCCATATAGGGGCGCAGAACCTCGGGGATGGTGACTGACCCATCACCATTCTGGTAGTTTTCCAAAATGGCCACCATGGTGCGCCCTATAGCCAGAGCAGAACCGTTCAGCGTGTGGACATAGCGCGTCTGCTTGCCATCAGCGGCCTTGCAACGTGCGTCCATGCGCCGTGCCTGAAAATCACCAAACTGCGAGCAGGATGAAATTTCACGGTAGGCTTTTTGGCCGGGCAGCCACACTTCGATGTCATAGGTTTTGCGGCTGCCAAAGCCCATATCGCCCGTGCAAAGTACGATGGTGCGGTAATGCAGGTTAAGGCGCTTTAACACCTCTTCCGCACAGTTCGTCATGCGCTCATGTTCGGCATCAGCCTGTTCGGGCGTGGTGATCGAAACAAGCTCAACCTTCGAAAACTGATGCTGGCGGATCATGCCACGCGTATCGCGCCCAGCAGCGCCCGCCTCAGCGCGGAAGCACGGCGTATAGGCCGTCATGCGAATGGGCAATTTGGCCTCGTCCAAAATTTGCTCACGCACCAGATTGGTGAGCGAGGCTTCTGCCGTCGGGATCAGATAATGGCCCGAATTGGTCTTGAACAAGTCTGCTTCAAATTTGGGAAGTTGCCCCACGCCGAACATCGCTTCAGCCCGCAGCATGTAAGGTGCATAGGTTTCACTATAGCCAAACTCGCCCGTGTGAAGGTCCAGCATGAATTGCGCCAGCGCCCGTTCCAGCCGCGCCAATGCCCCTTTCAGCACCACAAAGCGCGCGCCCGAAAGCTTTGACGCGATCTCAAAATCCATCAGCCCCAGGCCTTCGCCAATGTCAAAATGCTGCTGGGGCTCAAAATTCATGCCAGGCTTTTGGCCCCATATGCGTACTTCCACATTGTCATGTTCGTCTTTGCCATCAGGCACATCCGCCATCGGAATATTAGGAATAACCGCAAGCGCATCCAGAAGCGCTTTGGTCTGCACCCGCTCTTGCTCTTCCCCTGTCGTGATAAAGTCTTTCAGACCCGCCACGTCGGCCTTCAGCTTTTCAGCCAGCGCCACATCCTTTTTGCCCATCGCTGCGCCAATTTCTTTCGACAGGACGTTACGGCGGCTCTGGGCTTCTTGCAGCTTTTGCATGGTGTCGCGCTTGGCTTCATCCAACTTGATGAGAGAGGCGGACATGGCATCAAGGCCGCGCCGGGCCAGGCCAGCATCAAAATCTGCGGGGTTATCGCGAATGGCTTTAATATCGTGCATAGGTCACCTGAAAGAGAAAACGTAACCACCCTATAAGCTGCTTGGGCGCTCCGCTCAAACAGGAATTACGTCGGTGTGACATCCGTGTTGGATGAAGCTTTCGCCTTGCGCTTTTCAATCAGCCAGACTGACCATACAGCCGCTTCATAAAGCAAACCCAATGGAACCATCATTGCCAACATGGAAAATGGGTCTGGTGGCGTGATCACCGCGGCCAAAGCCGCAATACCAACCAGTGCAAAGCGCCGCCCTTTGGTGAGCTGTGTATGCGTCACAACACCCAACTGGCCAAGCAGCGTCAACACCACCGGCAATTGGAATGTAAGACCAAAGGCAAAAATCAATGTCATCACAAAATCAAGATAAGGCTCAATATCGGGCATAACAGTAATGCCCGCATCGGCACCCACGGCGAAGAAAAACTTGATCGCAAAAGGAAGCAGCATGAAATAAACCAGCGCCGCGCCTCCCAAAAAGCACACCGGCGTGGCCACCAGATATGGCGCTAGAACAGCCCGCTCATGCTTGTAAAGCCCCGGTGCCACAAACCGATAAAGCTGTGTTGCAATCAACGGGAAGGCAATGAACAAGCCGCCAAACATGGCAATCTTTAATTTCACAAAAAACACGCCCAACAGTTTGATCGAAATCAGCGTGATGTCGGTGCCTGTGCCCCAATAAAAGGGCTTAACCAGAATGTGCAAAATTTCTGTAGAGAAATAAAAGCACACCAGCAGAGCCACCACAAACCCAGCGACTGACCACATGAGCCGAGAGCGCAACTCGGCTAAATGATCCATCAGTGGGGCTTCGCTGGCATCAATATCTTCTTTTGTCATGCCTTGGCCTGATCATCGGAAATAGCCACGCCCGCAACGCGCGTTTCACCCGCTTGCCCCGGCACAAACATTTTTTCAAACTCTCTTACTCGATAAGAGGGTTCTGGAGCAGAAACAGATGTCGTTGGATCAGTTTGCTGCACGGCTGTGTCAACCTGGCTTTTCAATCCTTGCAAATTGGCCTTTAAATCAGCAACGCCGACATCTTTCATGGCGATGTCAACATGGCCTTGGAACTCGCGCGACATAGCCCGAAGCTTGGCCATAAACTGGCCAAAACGCCGCAACACGATGGGCATGTCATCTTTGCCGATCACCAAAAAAGCAATCAGCCCCACCACCAACATGTGCGTATAACTCAGCCCAAAATCAAACGGCATGCAACAAACCCCTGAAGCGTGCGCAGTTTGCGCCTAGCTCTTGACCTTGTCTGCAGCTTGCTTGGCGGCATCAGCCGCTTTTTGTTCGAGAGACTTTACGTTGGCCGCAGTCTCATCTGTGTCATCTGCCAAGCCCTTCTTAAAGCTTTTGATGCCTTTAGCCACATCACCCATCAGATCCGAAACCTTGCCTTTGCCGCCA
>JAGWUY010000052.1 GCA_028868255.1 Alphaproteobacteria bacterium
GGGCTCAGCTGGAAGAAAAATGCAATGCATGCGCGGCTGCGCTGAAGGAAAGTCATGGCTACTCTCACACAGAATATTGCGAAGGCCGAAACCTTTTTAGGACGCTTTCTTAAATATGGGGTGATGAACCATATCAATGGCGAAGATATGCCCGCATCAGAAGGCAGCTACTTTGAAATCATCTCACCTGTTGATCTGAAAGTGATGGCTCATGTGGCACGCGGGAAAGCAGCCGACATTGACCGGGCAGCCAAAGCCGCTAAAGCCGCATTTCCGGCTTGGGCAGCACTGAATGGAGACAATCGCAAAGCCATATTGCACAAAATTGCCGATGCTATTGTTAAGCGGGCAGAAGAGATTGCCTTCGTGGAGTGCATGGATACCGGACAATCATTGAGATTTATGGCCAAAGCCGCGTTGCGGGGTGCTGAAAACTTTCGTTTCTTTGCCGACAGAGCGCCAGATGCCCGCGATGGAAAATCAATATATGGTATAGGTCAACTCAATGTCACTTCGCGTTCCCCCATCGGCCCCGTGGGTGTAATAACGCCGTGGAACACGCCCTTTATGCTTTCAACGTGGAAAATTGCACCTGCCTTGGCAGCAGGCTGCACGTTGGTACATAAACCTGCTGAATTTTCGCCCCTTACGGCGCGGCTCCTCATGGATATTGCAGTTGAAGCGGGGCTGCCCAAAGGTGTGTGGAACTTGGTCAATGGTTTTGGTGAAGAGGCAGGCCGAGCCCTGACTGAGCACCCCGATATCAGAGCGATTGGCTTTGTAGGCGAAAGCCGAACCGGCTCAATGATTATGAGGCAAGGCGCCGATACACTGAAACGTGTGCATTTTGAGCTGGGTGGCAAAAACCCAGTGGTGGTGTTTGCTGATGCTGATCTTGAACGTGCCGCTGACGCAGCGGTCTTTATGATTTATTCACTTAATGGCGAGCGCTGCACATCCTCCTCCCGCTTGCTGGTAGATGCATCAATCTATGAGAAATTCACGACCATGGTTGCAGAGCGTGCCAAGCGCATAAAGGTGGGCCATCCGCTTGATCCGGAAACAGTAATTGGGCCGCTGATCCACCCTGTGCACGAAAAGAAGGTTCTTGAATATATTGCGATTGGCCAGCGTGAAGGCGCTGTGCTGGCGACTGGCGGAACGAAGCTAAATGGGCCTGGCGGGGGTTGCTATGTTGCGCCAACTCTTTTCACAGGCGCCCATAACAAGATGCGCATTGCGCAGGAAGAAATCTTCGGACCTGTGCTGACTGCTATTCCCTTCAAGGACGAAGCCGAAGCTTTGGACTTGGCCAACGACATTCAATATGGCCTTACGGGATATATTTGGACATCAGATGTTACGCGCGCCTTCCGCTTTAGTGATCACTTGCAGGCTGGTATGATCTGGGTGAATTCAGAAAATGTGCGCCATTTGCCGACCCCGTTTGGTGGCACCAAAAATTCTGGCATCGGCCGCGATGGCGGCGACTGGTCATTTGATTTTTATATGGAAACAAAAAATGTGGCTTTTGCAACTCAGAGCCACAAGATCCCGAAACTTGGAGGTTAGTTGTGCCTGTTCCAAAGTCTAATCTTTATCCCGATTTCAATGTCGTGCGGCTAAGCCATGTGGAATTGGTGGTGACCGATCTTGTACGCTCAACGGCATTTTATGCAGATACGCTGGGCTTGCAGGTGACCAGCGCAGATGCTCGGCATGTCTATTTTCGCGCCATGGAAGAGCGCGGGCATCACTGCGTTATCCTGACCAAGGGTTCAGCACCGTGCGTCCGCGTCATGGGCTTTAAAGTCTATGCCGAGGTTGATCTTGACAAGGCCAAAGACTGGTTCGAAGCCAGAGGGCGCAAAACAGAATGGGTGAATCGCCCATTTCAAGGTCGCACTTTGCGCGCCAGTGACTTGCATGGCATTCCGCTGGAGTTTTATGCCAGTATGGAAAAGTTGCCCAACATCCATCAGAATTACGCGCTGTATAAGGGGGTAAAGCCACTGCGCATTGATCATTTCAACTGTTTTTCGCAAAATGTTGACGCGTCGGTCGCCTTTTTTAACGACATGGGGTTTCGCGTGACGGAATACACAGAAGATGAGGCATCAAAACGAATATGGGCGGCTTGGATGCATCGCAAAGGCGGTGTCCATGATATAGCATTCACGAATGGTTGGGGCCCACGCCTGCATCATTTAGCTTTCTGGGTGCCAACACCTTTAAATATAATTGACTTGCTCGACCTTATGGCAACCACAGGCTATCTAGCGAATATTGAACGTGGGCCCGGACGGCACGGAATTTCAAACGCATTTTTCCTATATGTGCGTGATCCGGACGGCCACCGTATTGAAATTTATTGCTCAGACTATCAAACGGTTGATCCTGATCTTGAACCCATCAAATGGGATTTAAAGGATCCGCAGCGCCAAACCTTATGGGGGGCACCTGCCCCGAAATCTTGGTTTGAGGAAGGCTCAGTTTTTGAAGGGGTTGCTCCTTCAGATCCGATTTTGAAGGCCCAACCAATAGTGGCACCCTGATATGATAAACAATGATGAATTCCGCCGCTGGAGCCACCGCACCGCAGATTGGGCCGCAGACTATCGTGCGGCACTGAATGATGCTCCGGTTCGGGCTTCACTGACACCCGGGGCAACTGCAAATGCCTTGCCTGCTGCTGCACCTGAACTGGCGGAACCAATGGAAAACATTTTCGCCGATTTTGAACGTATCATTGTGCCAGGTATCACCCATTGGCAGCACCCACGCTTCTTTGCTTATTTCCCTTCGAATGCACCTGCACCTTCAGTGGTGGCAGAGCAGTTGGTGAATGCCATGGCCGCACAATGCATGTTGTGGCAAACTTCACCTTCGGCCACTGAACTTGAAACTCGGATGTTAGAATGGCTGCGCGACGCGCTGGGCCTTGGCCCCCATTTTAGCGGCGTAATTCAAGAGGCCGCATCATCCTCAACTTTTGCTGCCATACTCACCATGCGTGAAAAGGCGCTTCAATGGGCCGGCAATTCACAAGGCCTAAGTGGCCAAAAAAAGCTACGTGTCTATGCCAGCCAGGAAGTTCACACTTCAGTCGATAAAGCTATCTGGATGGCTGGTATCGGGGGCGATAACTTTATTCGTATTCCTATCAAGGGTGTTTTACGTGGCATGGATGCCGCAGCTCTAGAAGCAGCAATAGTCGCCGACAAGGCGGCAGGCTTTTTGCCTGCAGGCATCGTGGCTTGCATTGGCGGAACCAGTGTTGGTGGCACAGATAGCTTGCGTGACATTTGTTCCGTTGCCCGCAGGCACAATGTGTTTGTTCATGTTGATGCGGCATGGGCCGGGAGCGCAATGATTTGCCCGGAATTTCGTCACCTATGGCAGGGTATTGATGAGGCTGACTCTATGGTGTTCAATCCACACAAATGGTTGGGCGCACAGGCAGATTGCTCTGTGCTTTTTGTCAGAGAGCCTCAGCATCTGGTGAAGACATTGGCCATCCAACCGGAATATCTCAAGACGCAAGGTGCAGATGGCATCATTAATTATTCGGAATGGTCAATTGTTCTGGGCCGCCGCTTCCGCGCCTTAAAAATTTGGTTCCTGTTGCGCGCCTATGGTTTGGAAGGTTTGAGGCAGGTGATCCGTAACCATATCAACTGGTCAGTGGAACTTGCTGAAAAGCTGCGCGCCACGAAAGACTTCAGCATCACGACTGAACCTGTGCTCTCCCTGTTCTCGTTCCGGCACGAACCAAGCTGCGTTGCTGATCTTGATGGCCACAACTTAGCTTTGGTCAAGGCGATCAATGATGATGGCCGTATCTACATCACTCAATCAAAGCTCGATGGAAAAGCCATTATTCGCTTCCAGGCTGGATCATTTGAAATGCAGCACAGTGATGTTGATGTGGCCTATCAAGCGATAACCGAAATCGCAAAAGGTTTAACAGCATGACTGCCGCCCGTTTTGTGTCCTATTCTCGCAAAGGCAAATCGGCTTGGGGGCTTGCTAAAAATGATGGTATTGTTGATCTCTCGCATATATTTGCGAGTTTGATAGACGCTGTTACTGCAAATGCGCTCGTGACACTTGCGGCTGATTTTGAAAATGCCAAAGCAAGCACCGCGCAATCTGATATTATTTTTGACATCCCATTGTTGAATCCTGAGAAAATCATTTGCGTGGGGGTCAATTTCCCTGACCGCAATGAAGAGTATAAAGATGGGCAGACCGCTCCTGCTAATCCCTCGTTGTTCATCAGATTCCCACGTTCCTTTACCGGACACGATCAACCGCTGATTCGCCCTCCGGAATCGCCACAGCTTGACTATGAAGGTGAGATTGCTGTGGTGATAGGAAAAGGCGGGCGGCGCATTTCTGAGGCAGATGCCCTTTCTCATATTGCCGCACTTTCGCTTTGCAATGAAGGCACAATCCGGGATTGGGTGCGCCACGCCAAATTCAATGTGACACAGGGTAAAAACTTTGATTGCACTGGTTCATTGGGCCCTTGGCTAGTTCCGTATACGGATGAATCGCAAATCGCCGATATTGAATTGCAAACGCGCGTGAACGGTGAGGTGCGCCAGAAAGATCGCACATCGCGCATGATCTTTTCGTTCCGCAAGATCATCAACTATATTTCTACTTTCACCACGCTTGTGCCAGGCGATATGATTGTGTGTGGGACACCTACGGGTGCAGGTGCACGGTTTGACCCGCCCATCTGGCTCAAGCCAGGTGATGTGGTGGAGGTTGAAGCTGATGGAATTGGAATCTTGCGCAATACCATCGCGGATGAGGCATAAATGTTAAGTGCAAATGACGTAGCAGTGGCAGCTGCAAGGTTGGATGACGCCGAACGCACGCGAAAGCAAACGGGATTGATCTCGCTGTCACACCCATCCGCGACGATGGATGATGCCTATGCCATTCAGGCCGCTTGGGCGAAAATCAAACTGGCCAAAGGGCGCAAGGTGGTGGGTTGGAAAATAGGCCTCACATCAAAAGCCATGCAGTCTGCACTCAACATTTCAACGCCAGACTCTGGAGTGTTGTTTGATGATATGGTGTTTGCTGATGGTGCGCAGATACCGCTTACTCGTTTTATCCAGCCGCGCGTTGAAGCTGAGATTGCGTTTGTGATGAAAGCCCCGCTGAAGGGACCAAATGTGACGGCGCGTGAGGTTCTCGCGGCGACTAGCTATGTTGTTCCAGCACTTGAAATATTGGACACCCGAATTTTGCGTGTTGACCCTGCGACTAAGACTGCACGCACCATTGTCGATACAATTTCCGATAATGCCGCCAATGCCGGTTTGGTTTTGGGCGAGCAGAAATGGAAAGTATCGGATGTTGATTTGCGTTGGGTGGGGGCCATAGTTTCATGCAATGGTGAAGTGGAAGAAACTGGTTTGGGTGCTGGCGTGCTCAATGACCCTGCCTTGGGCATTGCTTGGCTTGCCAACCGCCTTGCACGCTACGGCGAAGCAATTTCGGCTGGGCAAGTGGTGCTTTCCGGTTCCTTCATCCGCCCCATTGAAACATCACTTGGTGCGTTGATCGAAGCAGATTTTGGTCCCTTTGGCGCAGTGAGTTGCCGCTTCTGATCAAACCTTTCAGAGGTGGTTTTGCGCCGCTTGGCTGACAAAGTTTAATTGGCCACGGTTGTGCTATTGTGCAGCCGTCAAACCCGCGTCGAGAGCGGAGATGATGCGCTGGATATCTTTGCGAGTGACAATGAGCGGTGGCGACATGATGATATTGGAGCCAGAGGTACGGATCATAACACCATTCTTGTAGGCCACATCCTGAACTTTCTGAACCGCATCTTTGGCGGCAGGTGATTTTTTTGCGCGATCAGAAACTAATTCCAGAGCACACATTAATCCTTTGCCACGTGCATTGCCCACCAGCTCATGCCGCGTGGACAAATCGTGCAGGCCGGCAAGGAGTTCAACGCCACGCGCAGCAGCATTCTCATTCACTTTGAGTCGCTTGGTTTCAGCGAGGCATGCAATAGCTGCAGCAGCACCCACGGGGTGGCCGGAATAAGTATAGCCATGGCCTATGGAGGCCAGCGGCGATTTTGAGGATTCAAATGCCTCAACCAGTTTGTCGTGAATCATCACTGCGCCGAAGGGATAGTAACCATTGGTAATCGCTTTGGCCGTACACATCATATCTGGCTGCACGCCCCAACCGCGTGAGCCTGTCCAAGCGCCTGTGCGGCCAAAGGCGGTGATTACTTCATCAGCAATCAACAAGATGCCGTGTTTATCGCAAATGCTGCGCATTAATGGCATGAAGCTGTCATGTGGTACGATCACGCCACCAGCACCGAGCACAGGCTCCATAATGAAAGCGGCAATGGTGTCAGCGCCTTGGAAGGCAATCTCATCTTCAAATTGCGCGGAAATGCGTTTGGCAATCACAGCACCATCTGTCGTATCAAAGGGATTGCGGTAGTCCCACGGGGCCGGCAAGTGGTAGGTGCCGGGCAACAGCGGCTCATAGGCGCGACGGAAATTGGAATTGCCATTGATTGAAGCCCCACCAAAATGTGTGCCGTGATAGCCCTTTTTCAGGGAATAGAATTTGGTGCGTTCGGGCTGACCCTTCAGCTTGTGATACTGGCGTGCCAGACGCAGCGCTGACTCAATTGAGTCAGATCCACCGGATGTGAAAAATGAACGCGTCATGCCATCGGGCCTGAAAAATTCTGCAAGCTCCACCGAAAGTTCAATCAGTGGTGCGTTGCTGGTGCCACGGAATGTGGAATAATAGGGCAGCGCATCGAGCTGGTCGCGAATTGCTTTTTTGACCGGCTCGCAAGAATACCCGAGATTAACGTTCCATAGGCCGCCCACGGCGTCCAAAACCGTGTGCCCTTCAATATCTGTGATTTCAACACCTTTGGCTGCATTGATGATCTGAGGCGGTTTCTCACGCATCTCACCGGCATTGGCCATGGCGTGCCACATGTGGCGGGCATTATGGGCGGTAAGGAAGTTATTGTCTGCCATTTTTCAAGTTTCCTGTCATTCTGAAAGCAGTTCAAGGGCTTGCATAAAACTTTCGGCGGGGTTTTTGACATCAAAATGAACGGTGTGCATACCGATTGCTTGGCCGCCGCGAATGTTTTTGAGTTGATCATCCACAAACACACAAGCTGACGCCGGCAAGCCCAAGCCATCTGTGATAAAGGCATAGGCGCGTGGATCAGGCTTCAGGATGCCCGTATATGTGGCGTCGATGATGAGATCAAATTGAGAAAGAAATGGCAGTTTGGTGCGGAATTGAGTGCCATAAAAAAGATCGAGCTCATTGGATAAAATAGCCATGGCATGACCTTGTCTCTTAGCCTTTTCTATTGTTTCCAAAGCCTCAGGGCGGATAACGGCCAATGGATAATTACCGCGCGTTGCCGCGAGGAATGGCGGCAGCGTATCCCAATGTTGGCCTACCAGCTTTCCGGTTTCCAATGCGCGCCTGCCCCAATAATCGCGCTCACTCAACTTGCCGTCCTGCATATCGCACCAGAGAGAATCCGATGCCGGATCAAATGGTCCGCGCCACGCCAAAGTGCCGGGGACTAGGCCTAAGGCTGCCTCACTCAACTTATGTGTTTCAAAAAGTGTTTTCGAAATGACACCGCCAAAATCCAGAACCAATGCCTTACGCATTTTTTAACGTTGCTCCCGCGTCGCTACGTGTGTTTGTACTGGTGAAGCCCCGCCCATTGCCTGCGTTGCCTTCTGCGATGCTTTCAGGACTGCTACTTTCGTTCCCAATAGTGCTTTATCCGTTAGTCTGTTCGATATACAGGTGGCAGAAAGTGTGGCTTGCACCTTGCCATGCCAGTCAAAAATAGGTGCTGCAATTCCTGTCACCTCATCTTCGAAACTGCGCCAACTTACTGCTAGGCCATTGAGCCGCGTTTCCTCAAGCTTATCCATGAGTTCTGCCTTGTTTCGCACCGTGCCTTTAGCATGCGTCTTGAAGTCTATGCGTTTGATCAAATTTTTTTGCATCGCTTCTGGCACATGCGCCAAATAAGCGAGGCCGGACGCGGTGGCGTGCAATGGCAGTGCCTCTGCCGGATTGATATAGACGCGAGTGGGGCGTTGCGGTTCAGCAATCGCAATTGTTGTCATAGCTGAGCCCGCGAAAAGGCAGGCATGAGTTGATTCACCAACTTCAAGTGTCAATGCATCAAGAATGGGTTGAATAACCGAAACTACAGGAAAACTTGCTTCACGTAAGCGTGCTAAATGTAATACTGCCGTTCCTAGGCGGTATTTCTTGGTCTCTGGGTGTTGTTCGATCAACCCTCCAATGGACAACGAGCCCAGTATGCGCATCGCTGTTGCCTTATCCACATTCGCCGCGCGCGCCAAGTCACTTAAGCGATATTCCGGCGTATCGAGTGAAAAAAAGCCGAGCAAAAACAGCGCCTTGTCGATGGTTTTCATCGTGTTGTTCGGGCGTTTATCAAGATCATTTGATGCGGCTCTTTGGATGGCCATGTTCTCTCCACGAACGAAAGCTTGACATATGTCGAACAGCGTTGCAAGTTTTTGAAACAGCGTTGATAATAATGAAACAAAAGTTTTTTTAAAGTGCTAAGCCATGCAACAAGCTGATATTGAAAAGCTGCGCTCAACTACGGTTCCGGCGCAGTCTCATTGGATCAACGGCAAAGTGCATGCAGGGCAATCCAACCTTGATGTCTACAGCCCAATTGATGGCCAGGTTTTTACTTCAATAGCTCAGGCCACAAAGCAAGACGTTGATCTTGCCGTGGCAGCGGCACGAACTTCATTTGCATCCGGTGTATGGGCCAAAGCGGCTCCAGCTGAACGCAAGAAAAAGCTATTGAAACTTGCCGATCTCATTGAAGCGCATGCGCTGGAACTTGCTGTTTTAGGCGTCCGTGACAATGGCACAGAAATTTCTATGGCTTATAAGGCTGAACCGCTTTCTGCTGCGGCTACTTTTCGCTACTACGCCGAATTGATCGATAAATCCTACGGTGAAATTGCCCCCACTGCACCAGATGTGTTGGGTTTGGTTCATAAAGAGGCCATTGGCGTTGTGGCCGCCATTGTGCCGTGGAACTTTCCATTGATGATTGGCGCATGGAAAGTGGCCCCTGCGCTTGCTGCTGGAAATTCGGTTGTGTTGAAGCCAGCTGAGACTGCCTCTCTCACCTTGTTGCACCTTGCGCAATTGGCACATGAAGCGGGATTACCGCCCGGTGTGTTTAACGTGGTTACAGGCACCGGTGCTGTTGCCGGTGAAGCATTGGCCTTGTCGATGGATGTGGATGTTTTAGCATTTACTGGGTCAGGCACTGTTGGTCGACGCCTTTTGCAATATGCAGCCCAATCTAACTTGAAGCGCGTCTATCTCGAACTGGGCGGCAAAAGCCCCAATATAGTTTTTGCCGATGCGCCTGACTTGGACAAAGCAGCAAAAGTTTCGGCGTATGGTATTTTCCGCAATTCCGGCCAAGTCTGTGTTGCAGGGTCGCGCCTGTTGGTTGAAGCCGCGATTGCGGAAGAATTTACTGCGCGTCTCGCCAGCATTTCATCGAACATCAAGGTAGGTGATCCTTTAAATTTGACAACTGAAGCGGGGGCCATCAATTCAGCTTCTCAATTAGAGAAGAGTTTAGGTTTTGTGGCGCGGGCCGCCGCCCAGGGTGGAACTGTGATCACTGGGGGTCACAGAATTTTTGAACACACGGGCGGTTGGTATATGGCCCCCACCGTGCTGGCCAATGTTACTTCTGAAATGGAGATTTTCCAACAGGAAGTGTTTGGTCCCGTTTTATCAATCACCTCTTTTTCTGGCGAGGACGAAGCACTTCGTCTGGCCAACAGCACTGACTTTGGTTTGGCAGCCGGTGTGTGGACGGGCAGTCTTTCTCGCGCACACCGCATGATTGGCGCCATCAATTCTGGAGTGGTTCATGTTAACACATATGGCGGATCGGACCTAACAGTGCCTCTGGGCGGGCATCGGCAATCTGGCAATGGGCATGACAAATCTGCCCATGCGTTGGACAAATTTTACAATCTTAAGACCGCATGGATACAGCTTTGATCCAAGGTTGAAGTCATTCAAATTGACAACTGACTAAAAATTGTGGGCGGGAGTGAGAAAACATCGTGGCCAAAAAAGCAACCAAAAATGCTGCCGAGAATAGTCCAATCAAAAAATCAATATTAAAGTCTGCTTTGGCTCCTAAAACCATTTTGGTAATAGGCACTTATGATACAAAAGATTCTGAGCTGCATTTCCTATGCGATTGTATTCGCAAGCAAGGCGGTAAACTGCTCACGATGGATGTGAGCGTGCTGGGCGATCCCTCGAAGGCTACCGATATTTCTAAACATGACGTGGCAAAAGCTGCGGGCAAGACCATCCATCAGGTTATCAATGCTGGTGATGAAAATCACGCCATGCAAATTATGGCCGATGGCGCATCAACCTTAACAGCGCAGCTTTATGCCAAGGGGAAAATTGACGGCATGATCGCTTTGGGTGGCACAATGGGAACAGATCTCGCGCTTGATTGCGCCCGCGCCTTGCCTATAGGAGTTCCGAAATATGTGGTTTCCACAATAGCCTTTTCTGCTCTTATCGCGCCAGACCGCCTGTCCGCTGATATTCAAATGATCCTCTGGGCCGGTGGTCTTTATGGTTTGAATGACATTTGCATGGCTACGCTCAGCCAAGCAGCTGGCGCTGTTTTGGGTGCGGCGCGGGCCGTAGTGCCTCCAAACCCTGACCGCCCCGTTATTGGCATGATGAGTTTTGGTTCGTCCGCGCTGAAATATATGGTGCATCTGCGTGAGCCACTTATCGAGAGAGGTTTCTCAGTGGCCGTGTTTCATGGCACCGGCATGGGCGGCATGGCAATGGAAAGCCTCGCAGCGCAAGGCTATTTTGCCTGCATGCTTGAATTGGCTGCGGCCGAGATCGGCAACCTCATGGTAGGGTCGGTTGCCAGTGCTGGGGCCAATCGCATGACGGCAGCGGGCAATTTGGGCATTCCTATTATTGCGGCGCCTGCCTTTGGTGATATGATTGATTTTGCCGCTTGGCAGCCTGTGCCAGAGCGCTTCCGTGATCGCCCCTATCATGCTCATAACCGTCTTTTGGCTTCTGCTTCCCTGAGTGGAAATGAACGCCGCGCATTGGCGCAAGAAATGGCAAAGCGACTAAAAAAATCCAAAGGCCCTGTACATTTTGTGTTGCCAACTCGAGGCGTCCACGCTTGGGATGTTGAGGGCATGCCTGCATATGATCCGGCAGCACTGGCCGAAATGGTAGATGAATATAGAAATGTGATGACGGATCCTATCAAACTCACGGTCTTGGATTGCCATATTAACGACGCTGCATTTTCCAGTAAAATTTTGGCCATTATTGATGGTTGGATTGCCAATGGCACGCTCAAGACCAAACGGCCATTCCTATAAGGCTGCGCCTTGTGGGAGCAGATTCGACCATGTGCATTTGGTTTTGCGAACTGTCGGAGCAGCCCAGCGCGCTGTACGATAATTTTCTTATAACGCATTATTTTGAAACAATTTTATTTCAATTGATTGAAAATTAAACTCGTGATTGCTCTTCTCAAACGAAGCGGCTATAGAGCGCAGCGCAATTGGGGCGTCGCCAAGCGGTAAGGCACCGGATTTTGATTCCGGCATTCGGAGGT